>JAKEEV010000450.1 GCA_022616395.1 Planctomycetia bacterium
AAGTTCCAGTGAACCGAGTCGATGATCCCGTGAATGACAACTCCGGTCTCGGACTGCGCCTTGAGCGCGGCTCGGCGATTGATTCCACTGGGGCTGTCGAGTTCCACGCCGGCAAATCCGCACCGCTTGGCCATCTCAAAGCGGTCGCGAACGGTCCGCCCGCCCTGGATCATGCCGTACTTCACCGCCTTCTTGAGCTTCGGCTTTTTATCTTCTGCGAAGAGGGGCGAACCAGTCATGACGCACGCTGTAACTGCAGCGGTGGTGCGCAGGAAATCCCGACGGCCGAGCGGACGAGTCATGGCGGCGTCCTCTGAGTAGTCCTTCGAGTGTGGGTTGGTGTGTCTGGCTGAAAGACACCAGTCACACCCCCACACTCAAAGGGTTAGTGAGGACCACGGCGGCATCCGTTCCGCCGGGTGGCTCCTTCCGGATGGATGCGAGTGTAAGAGGGAATGCGAGTCAGCGCTCCGCGCCAACCTGTGGCGGATTGTGACGAAACCGTGAAGGGACTGCAAGAAAAACGTCAGAAATGTGACGGAGAGTTTTCAGGGCAAACAGGAAGCGAGGTTTTGGTAGGCCCGCCTTGCCGAGGCGGGTTTTCATAGTAGTCATCACGCTCCGCGTGATGTCGAGAGCGCAAGCGCGCGAAGAGAAAACTCCGCCGCTGCGCGTCGGCATCACGCGGAGCGTGATGACTACTATGAAAACCGTGCCACTCGGCTCGTGGCAACTACTCACGCGATCACATCTTGTACGTTCCCGGCATCGGAACTGCTGGAGTCGCGATTGGTCCCCAGGCGTATTCCTTCGGCGCGAGGTTCTGCTTCGAGGCGAGCATTTCCTTCCATGTGATCCGCTTACCGGTGTAAGCGGCTTCGCGAGCCATGATTGCCATCAGTGTGCTGTACGCGGCGCTTTCTCCGTCGTTGATGAGCTTGCCCGAACGGATACCGGCGAAGAGTTCGTCGTGCTCGACCTGATACATGCTCTTCACTTTCTTCTCGTCTCCGAAGTCCCACTCCTTGCCATCGGTTGTGCGAATGGTGTGTGCCATGAGCTGCGCGGAACCCTTCGTACCGATGACGTGGTCGTTCACATCTCCCTGGCAGCCATCCGTTTGCCGACAGGAGGAAAACAACTTCGCGCCGCTCTTGTATTCAAGCGTGACCGCGAAGTGGTCGTAGATGTGGCCGAACTTCGGGTGCGTACGAACCTGCCGACCGCCGACGCCCAGAGCCGACACCGGCATCTCGCCTCGGAACACCCAATTCGCCTTGTCGAAGTTGTGGCAATGCTGCTCAACGATGAAATCGCCCGACAGCCACGTGTAGTAGTACCAGTTGCGCATCTGGTACTCCATCGGCGTCCACTTCGAGTCTTCTCCGCGATGCCAGAGCGTTCCCGTCAGGTAGGTGATGTGCATCGCGGAGACGTCGCCAATCATTCCGCCGTGAATGCGGTTGACTGTTTCGCGCTTGGCGAGGTCGTAGCGATAGCAGAAGCCCGAACAGAGGCTCAGGTTCTTCTCTTTGGCGAGCTTCGCGGTTTTGAGAACCGACTGCACGCCGCTGGCGTCCACCGCGACGGGCTTTTCGCAGAACACATGCTTGCCCGCGTTGATCGCGGCGGCCAGGTGAATTGGCCGGAACCCCGGAGGCGTGGTGAGCAGCACCACATCGACATCGGATTCCAGCACGCGCTTGTAGCCGTCGAAGCCATCGAACCGGCGATCCTTCGGTACGTCGATCTTGCCCGCGATGTCCTTGATGTCGTTGAGGTTCTTGAGGCTCTCTTCGAGCCGATCCGAGAACGCATCACACATCGCGACGAGTTTCACATTCGAGTCAGCCCGCAGAGCTTCCTTCGCCGCGCCGGTTCCGCGATTACCGCAGCCGATAAGAGCGACCTTCAGCGTGTCGTTGCCTGCGGCATACGCGCCGGGCAAAAGCGTGGCGGTTGCCGCGGCCGCGGCGGAAGTCTGAAGGAACGTGCGGCGGGTCGTGTCGGACATTGGCAGCCTCGCGGGTAGGAGGGAGAGCGTTTGGAGGGAGAAGTCTATTGTGCGCGAAGAAGGAGTGGGAGGCCAACGGCAAATGGCGAACCCCGCCCGCAAGGGCGGTGGGTGTTGTCAGCGCCACCCGCCGCCCTTGCGGGCGGGGTTCGCCTGCACCCGCCGCCCTTGCGGGCGGGGTTCGCCTTCACGCGATCATTTCCTTGATGACGTGCGCCTTCTCGACGCCAGTGAGCTTCTGGTCGAGTCCCTGATAGCGGAAGCTGAACTTCTCGTGGTCGATGCCGAGCAGTCGAAGGATCGTGGCGTGCAGGTCGCGGACGTGGACGGGATCCTTGACGATGTTGTAACTGAAATCGTCCGTTTCGCCGTAGATGGTGCCGCCCTTCGTTCCTCCTCCGGCCATCCACATGCTAAAGCATCGCGGGTGGTGATCGCGGCCGTAATTGGTCTTCGACAGCCCGCCCTGGCTATAGATTGTGCGACCGAACTCGCCTCCCCAGATGACGAGTGTGCTCTCGAAGAGGCCGAGCCGCTTCAAGTCTTGAATGAGACCCCAGCAGGGTTGATCCACGTCCTTGCACTGGTCGGGCATTCGACCGGCGAGGTTCCCGTGGTGGTCCCAGTTGTTGTGATAGACCTGCACGAAGCGCACTCCGCGTTCAACCAGTCGGCGGGCGGTGAGCGCTGTGTGCGCGAAGCTGCCGGACTTCTTCACGTCAGGGCCATAAAGATCGAGCACGTTTTGCGGCTCCTTCGTGATGTCGGCCAGTTCCGGCACGCTTGATTGCATCCGGTAAGCCATCTCATACGCCGCGATGCGAGTAATCGTCTCTGGGTCGCCGAGTGAGGCGTGATTGAGCTTGTTGAGCTTCGTCAGGCCATCGAGCGTTGTTCGACGCACTTCGTCCGAGACGCCCGGCGGGTTATTGATGAACAGAATCGGGTCGCTCGCGGCCCGGAAGGACACCGCCGCGTGTTCGCCTGGAAGATAACCCGATTGCCACAACCGCGCGGAAATCGCTTGCACCTGTTCCTGGTTACTCGGCTTGGCGACCATCACAACGAACGTCGGCAGATTCTGATTGAGCGAACCAAGCCCATAGCTCGTCCAGGCGCCAAGACACGGCCGACCGGTGACCATGTTGCCCGTCTGCATGTGCGTGATGGCCGGCTCGTGGTTGATCGCCTCGGTGTGCATCGAGCGGATGAACACCATGTCGTCGGCCATCTTCACGGTGTGAGGAAGCAACTCGGCGTTCATCCACATTCCGCAATCACCGTATTGCTTGAACTTGTACTTGCTCGGCGCGATCGGGAACCGCGCCTGGCCGCTGGTCATGGTGGTGAGCCGCTGACCTTTACGCACATCGTCCGGCAAGTCCTTGTCGTAGTAGTCGAGCATCTTGGGCTTGTAATCGTAAAGATCCATCTGAGCAGGTCCGCCGACCATGTGCAGATAGATGACGTTCTTGCACTTGGTCGGGAAATGCGTCTGAGGAAGTGCTGCTCCGATTCCGGTATTCGTGTCGGGCGGCAGATGCGGCATCGGAGCAACTTCCGCAGCGCTACTACTCAGCGCGCTCAGAGCCATCGCGCCAAGCGAAAGGCCGCTGGAAGCAAAAAAGTGCCGGCGCGTCAGTTCCAGCGCGCGGGGGTTATTGAAGACGTTCATGGAAAAGCCTCGTGTATTGTGTGGTTATCTTCCAGGCTCCAACTTGAAGTCGCAAATTGCGACTTCAAGTTTTCAGAGCGTTGTGCGGGTGTTTCGGCCATATTTGATGTCGCAATTTGCGATATCAAGGTGCAAAGTCTTCTCGCCGAATCTATTACGGAGATTGTTTGAGGTCACAAATTGTGACTTCAAACGCACCACATCACTTATTCAGCACCTCGTCGAGGTTCATCAGTTGGTTGGCGAGCATGGTCCAGGCGGCCAGTTCGCTCGGGTCGAGTTTCGCATCCGCCTTCGAGTCTCCGAAGGCGATGAGCTTCTTCGCCTCCTCTGGCTTCGCCTTGTAGTGAGCGCGAAGGGAAGCGAGCGTTTCCCTGATAATCTCCAGTTCTTCCGGCCGGAAGGAGCGCGCGATCAGGCGCTTCGCGATGAAGTCAATGCGCGCCTCGTCCGCATCCGCAGACTTGAGAGCTTTCTCGGCCAGCACGCGAGCAGCTTCGACGAACTGCACGTCGTTCAGCGTCAGCAGAGCTGCAAGGGGCGTGTTGGTGCGGTCTCGACGCACGGTGCAGGTCTCGCGGTTGGGAGCGTTGAGCACTTCCATCGAGGCAGGAGGAGCGCTTCGCTTCCAGAACGTATACATGCTTCTGCGATACAGGTTCTCGCCCGTGTCGCGCTTGTAATCGCGCGTGTTGCTTCCGATCATCGCGACCGCTTCCCACACGCCATCAGGCTGATATGGTTTGACACTCGGTCCGCCGAGTTTGCGAACGAGCAGCCCGCTGGTCGCAAGAGCCTGATCGCGAATCATCTCGGCGTCCATGCGGAATCTTGGCCCGCGAGACAGCAGCCGGTTGTCGCGATCCTTCTCGAGTTTCGCTGGCGTGGTGATTGCTGCTTGCCGGTACGTTGCGGAAGTCACAAGCAGTCGGAAAAAGCGCTTCACGTCCCAGCCTGGAGGCGCTTCACAGCACACATTCCAGCTTGATTCGCGGAACTCGATGGCAAGCCAGTCGAGCAGTTCGGGATGACTTGGCAACTCGCCCGCGATGCCGAAGTCGCCGCTCGTGCGAACAAGCCCAGTCCCGAAGAGTTCCTGCCAGAACCGGTTCACTGTCACGCGAGCGGTAAGCGGGTGTTCCTTCGATACGAGCCACTTGGCGAGGCCAAGCCGGTTCTTCGGCAAGTCAGCCGGCATCGGAGGCATCGATTCGGGCGTTTGTGCCTTCACCGGGTCGCGTCTCTTGTCGTAATCGCCGCGGAAGAGGATGAACGCGCCCGGTTCGCGGTCAGCGCGTTCGTTCATGACGTGTGCGATGGTCCCGCGCGACTTGATCGCGACCTCTTCCGCCTGGAGCTTCGCGATCTCGTTGTCAAGGTCGCGCGTGGGCTTGTCGAAGGTCACCAGCCACCAGTTGAACGCGACATCGACCTCGGCCGGCGTGCGCTTGGCCGCGGGCTTGGCGATCACATCGGCGGCCGATCCATAGCGAGCAAGTTGATTCACTTCCGGATGAGGAAGTGCTCGGTCGTAGACGCGCACATCTTCGACCGATGCTCCGAGTAATCTCCCCTCGCCTGTGAATCGCTGACCGATGGTGAGTGGCACTTGCGTCTTCGTTGTGCCCTTGAGAGTGTCGAACTGCGTGGTGGTCGGCTGCGGTTGGCCGTTGATGAATACCGTAGCACCGCTCGCCTTGCCGCTCCCGTCGTAAACCACCGCGACGTGTGCCCACTGGTTCACGGGGATTGGCGTGTTGGTCACCACCTTCATCGCGTCTTCCGGGAAGGCGTGAATCAGGTGCATCCCGATCTTCTCCCCCTCAACCCAGAAGTCCCATCCGCGATGCTTGTTCTTCGAGTCCATCCGGGCGATGATCGCGCCGGCCTGATTGCGACGCGCCAACTTCACCCAGGCGGAGGCGGTGAACGGCTGCTTGGTGTCGAAGTCGCCAACTTCGGGAATGGAAACCGGACCGCCGGTGCCCTTGGCTCTCACCAGAAGTGACTTCCTGCCACGCGGACCAACTCCCCATCCGAACCAGTCTCCGAAGGAAGCCGAGCGCACTTGCCCATCAACCGCGAAGCGCGTCTCGGTGCCCGCGCCATCGGTCAGCGGGGCGTGTAGCCGCAAGCTCTTCAGTGGGTTTTCCGCCAGTACGTTGGCGGTCGTGGCGGTCTTCAGCCACTTGTCGAAGTCTGGCCGTGCGGTGGTCTTGCGCGCATCAAGTTTGCCGCGAAGTGTAGCGAGTTCCTTCGCGATGGCCTCGAACCTCGGCCGGTCTTCGCGGCGCGGAACGGAAATCGTCGGTGGCGTGTTCGGGATGTTTCCGTCCATCGCGTTCTGGGTCGTGTTGTTGAAGAATGCCGAGAGCGAATAGAAATCCTTCAGCGTGATCGGATCGTACTTGTGGTTGTGGCAGACCGCGCAGCCGGTCGTGAGTCCCATCCACACTTGCGAAGTTGTCTCGGTGCGGTCGCGTGCATAGAGCACAACATACTCTTCGGGAATCACGCCCCCTTCGTTGGTCGTGATGTTGCAGCGGTTGAAGCCGGTGGCGATGCGCTGATCGAGCGTCGGGTTGGGCAACAGATCGCCTGCCAATTGATCGATGGTGAACGAATCGAACGGCTGGTTGTCGTTGAAGGCGTGAATGACCCAGTCGCGGTAAGCCCAGACTTCTCGGAAATTGTCGAAGTGAATGCCGTGAGTATCGGCGTAGCGGGCGTAATCGAGCCAGTATCGTCCGCGATGCTCGCCCCAGTGCGGTGATTCGAGCAGCTTGTCAACGAACTTCTCGTAGTAGAACTCCGACTTGTCGTTGACGAACGCTTCGACATCTTCGGGCGAAGGAGGAAGGCCAGTCAGGTCGAGTGAAAGTCTGCGGGCGAGAGTTCGGCGATCCGCTTCGGGAGCCGGCTTGAGTCCGCGCTTCTCCAGTTCCACGAGGATAAAGTTATCAATCGGGTTTCGCACCCAGGACTTGTCTTTCACTTCGGGAACCTTTGGACGCACCGGAGCGATGAACGACCAGTGCGGTTGATACTCCGCTCCGGCCTCGATCCACTTCTTGAGCAACTCCTTCTGTTCGGGCTTGAGCTTCTTGTGCGACTTCGTCGGCGGCATCAGTTCCTTCGGATCCTCCGCGAAGATTCTGCGAATCATCTCGCTCTGGTTCGGCTTGCCCGGCACGATGGCCTTCGCTTCCACGGCGGTATCGCGCTGGTCAATTCTCAAACTCGCCTTGCGAGCAGCGCTATCCGGCCCGTGACAGGGGAAACAGTTCTCCGCGAGAATCGGTCGGATGTCGCGGTTGTACTCAATGCCGCTGGTGTTAACTTTCACCGGCTCCGCGGGCTGCGCGGCCGGGCGCGGATCGGGCGCAACAGGCGGAGCTGCGCTTCCCAATGGCGAGAAGGGTGTGAACAACACACCGCAGAGCGTCGCGCACACAATCGGAGGCAGTAAGAAGAGAGTTCGTTGCATATCAAGAACCTCACAGGGGAGTCATTTCGTAGGACAGGCTTCCAGCCTGTCTGTTTTTCGTAGGACAGGCTTCCAGCCTGTCTGTTTTTCGTAGGACAGGCTTCCAGCCTGTC
>JAKEEV010000451.1 GCA_022616395.1 Planctomycetia bacterium
GCTTTTTCTTGGTCGGCATGGGGGAACTCGATTCACCTGTAGGTGCCTTTTGCACTCATCAGAGCCGCGACCGTCAGGGAGCGGTGTTCTTTCAGCGCTCCCTGACGGTCGCGGCTCTGAAAGAATCTCACATCGCGTAGAAGTCTTCGGGCACTGTCTCTGTGGGCCGCCAGTCCACTTCGCCGGCCTCTGCGCCCTTGTATTGCAGGAACGTTGCAGCCATCACATCCTTGTCGAGCGCGGGTTGCACTCCGCGAGTCGCCTGAGTCCACTCGTGAGCGGTGCCAGCATCAAGCTGCCCCGCGTTCGTCAACCCAACCAATAGCACAAGCAGGTGCTTGCACGGAGAACCGCGCAGCCCGCCGCAGATGTTCAGGTTCTGCGTGCAGCAAGCATACTTCCCATCGCTGCCGAGGCGGCACGAATACACAAGATCGGGGTTCGTCTGGCTCTTCACGATGCCCACGAGATGATCTGGCGTGACTTTCGCGTAAAGCTGGAACCGCTCGGCCCGAAGCATCGCGGTGGCCTTGTCGAGCTTCGCGGAGTCGGTGACTTTCTTCAACCGTTCCATGAACCCCGCGAAGTCGGTTGGTGCGGGGAGCGTCGACTTTGGCGCGGCTGTGGCTGTCGCTTTTGGCTTCGCCTTCGTCTTGGTAGTTTTCTTTGCGGTGGATTTCTTCGCGGTCGGTTTCTTGCTGGCGGGTTTCTTGGTCTGCTTGGCCATGAGCGCACGTTTGAGGGAAGGAAAGTGGATGGTGTTGTTCACCATGAGTTCAAGGATTATGGACGTGAGAAAATCGACCCGCAAGGTACGCAGGTGATGAAACTCGCGTGAAGTGCCTTCCGACTGAGGGCCGACAGGAGATGTGCGGGCTTGGCGAACCGCGAGGGTAGTCACTCCACCCGCTCCCTCGCGGTCGCGGTTCGCCTGAAATGCTCTCTACTTCTCGTCTTTCACTTTCTCCTTCTCTTCTTTCTTCTCCACTTTCGTCCGTTTGTGTTTGTCGAAGAAGTCGAAAATCTTGGGCATGTGTCGGGCCACGACGTTGCCGTGATCGCCAGCCTCGTCCTCGATGTACTCGTAGGTCATCTCGTACTTCTTCATCTGGTCGGCCCAGCGTCGAGCGCCTTCAGGTCGGACGAGCGTGTCCTTCGCGCGCTGGATCAGGATGACCGGCATCTTCTTGATCTTCTCCAGTTCGGTCGGCCGCCCGAAGATTGCCGGAGCGATTGGCGCGAGCGCCGCCCATTCGTCCGCGAACTTGATCCCGATGTGCCACGTTCCTCCACCACCCATCGAGTGACCCATCAAGTACACGCGATCAGGATCAACGCTGTGTTCCTTCTTCACGATGGAGAGCACGTTCATCACGTCCTTCTCGCTGAGTTCGCCGAGGTTCTCCGGGTCGCCCTTTCCTCCGCCTTTCGGTCCGCGACCGCCGTACCAGCCCCTTGAGTGATACCCCATCGGTGCCGCAACGATGTATCCGCGCTTCTCGGCTTGCGTCGTCAACCCGCGAATAAACTGCTGCGGGTTACCTCCCAACCCATGCAGCGCGATGATGAGCGGCGACTTCTTCTCCTTGTCGTAAGTGGAAGGCACGAACAGCGCGTATTCCATCTTCTTGCCGGCTTCCTTGAAGTCGTACGTTTTCTTCTCGGCCTTCGGAGCGGGCTTCTTGTCGTCCTTCTTCTCCTGCCCGACCACGCGGGTATCAAGTTGACTGCCGATCAACGCCGCGAGCATTGCGACCGACACAAGCCGAATGTGGAACGGCCGGAGCGGGAACATTCGAGGTTCCTCCAGAGAAGTGCAGAAAGTGAATCACTTCCAGGCTATCCACGCCCCAAGCCGGAGGAAATGCCCCTCGCGAGTTTCTCATTCATGAGAAGTAGGACGGGCTTCCAGCCTGTCTCAAGTCATGACAGGCAAGATGCCTGTCCTACGAAGACAGACAGGCTGGGTGCCTGTCCTACTTGGCGGGGCGGTTGGTTGTGATGCGGCCGGTGAGTTTCGCGTCGGGGAAGTTTGCCAGGACATAGCTGTTGCGGCCATCCTGGACTTGCACGCGCACCGGTTCGGCCCCGCCGATGAAGCTGCCGGTCTTCGAGACTGGTTGAAGTGTGAGTTGATGTTCGCCCGCGGGGAGTTCCAGCCGCAGAACTTGAATCTTGTCGGGAAGCAGTCCCCAACAGCGAGTGTCGGCTGACTCAGTCGCTTCCCACAAAACGCCCACCGCGTTGAAGGCGAGACTGCTCATCATCGACTTGTCGACTCCGGTCGCTTCCTTCGCTCCGTAGATCATGCTTTTCTTGACGGCGCGGCGAACCACCGCGCGCGCGAGCGTTTCGGGAAACACCGCTTCGCACTGCTCAACCGCCATCTGCCCCACATCCGTGATCGTTTCGGTCTGACCCGTCACGCGGCCATTCACACCCACCACGACTTGTGCGACGGCGTTGGTTGGTCGAACCACGCGCGGAACCTTGATTGGCGCGAGTGTGGGCGGGAGGGATTGCTTGCCCATCGCGAAGATGAGGCGATCCGCGATGAGCAGAGCCGCGCTTGTCGCGATCTCTTGCTTCTCTTCTTTGAATGGCCCGCGACCAACCAGCGTGAACACGTAGACGACTCCGTGCCCCGGTTGCGAATGCCTGCCAGTTTTGGCGCGCTGAAGATCGTGCTTGATCGGTCCGAAGTCCGGTTTCCACTTCGCGACAAGTTCCAGTGACCGAGCCACATCATCGAAGTTCGTGTGAGTCTCTTCGCGCAATGCAGCGTGAAGGTACGCACCCGCGGGGACGAGCTTGTAGCTCTCCTTCAGGTTCTTCCCATCCGCGCTGAGGCTCCTGGAACTCTCGATGATCTGCTGTTGCTTCTGATTCACCTGAAGCGCGTAGGCTGTGGCGTCTGAACCATCCGCGAGAAGATTGGAGATTGCCAGCATGAAGCGGATAAGCACCTTCTCGTAATCTTCCCCCGCGTAGGCGAGTTGCTGGTCGTCGGCGAGCATCGAAAGCGCGCCTTCGGCCAAGTCCTTGCCTTCCTTCTCGTCGAACCGGTCGCGAACTTCGCGCAGGATTGCTTCCGCCTCGCGTGGCTTCCCCTCGGCGAGAAGCACCATCGCGCGGTCGAGCTTCAGTACGTCCGCTTCGCGCCGGCTTTTGGGAATGGCCGCATCAATCTTCGTTCGAGCTGCCTCCACATTCCCCGCGTGATACTCGGAACGGATCTCGTGCAGCCTATCGGCGTGCGTGGTGCAACCGAGACCGAGTACAAGCGCAGCCAGCGCTACGCAACTCACCGCGAGCAGGCGAACCATTCGGAATCTCCCTTACGCTTTGAGTTGAAACCCAGCCAGCTGACGCCGGCGGGTCGACCACGCTTCGTCGAACCGCCGGCGTCAGCCGGCTGGGTTCCGTTCACTCACCAGGGCTTGTGGCTCTTGTAGTAACCCTTGCGCAGCGAAGCCGATTCCTTGTCGGGCGTGCCCGTCTGGATGTCCACCAGTTCGAGAGTGAGCAAGTAGTCCTTTTGTGTTTGGTTGTGGCCGCGTGTTGTGCCAGACGTGACAGTCGCGAAGAGCAGGTAGTCGAACGGTTGACCCTGAGCTTCCATGATCGCGAGGAACTTCCTCTGGTTGGCTGGCAGGAACAACTCGTCGGGGCGCATCCGGGCTTCGCGTAGCCCGGCTTCGGTGTACTTGCGGCTAATTTGCGCGAAGACTTGCGAGGTGTTGATGCGTGTGTCGATGATCTCGGTGATCTGTTCCTTGAAATCGCCCAGCTCTTCAGAGGATTTGTTCTCCACACCCACGAAGCAGATTCGCTTGACCGCTGGCGCTGGAACCGCGGCCGGTTGCACACCGGCGTATTGCCGACCGAGCAGTTTGCCGAGAGCGTCATCAATCAGCGGCTTGTAAGTTTCCGCACCGGCCGCGGTATTACCAACCAGATCCTTCTTGTCGTCGGTCATCACTTGCCCGACTTGATGCCCGCGACAACCAACCAGCGCTGGGAATCCGAAACCCGAAGCTCCCACCAAACACAGAAAGTACCGACGATCCATAGCTCCCCCCTCGCCCCCAAATGGAAGGCCAGCCGCGAATCCAAGACACGGCTCAGTCACGAATCAATGCGGAATTTGCAGGGGTGATAGCCGCAATCCTCGGCCAGAGCAAGTCCGGCCCGAACAATTCACTGACGAGGTGCATCCAGTTTTTTCTTGGGTAACTCACCACCCAGCTGGCTAAGGCCGGCGGTTCGACGGGGCTTTGTCGAAGCCGGCTAAGGCCGGCGGTTCGACGGGACATTGTCGAACCGCTGGCGTCAGCCGACTGGGTCAAGCCCCAGAAAACTTGGTTACACCCCACTGACGAGCCGGGATTGACCGAACTGGCGAGAAGCGTGTTACATTGGCGGACCTCGGTCGTCTTCTCTGTGGCGAATTCGCGCGCGGTACTGGCAAATGTGCGGCCAAATTGATCGCTCTGTGCCTTATGGCTGATCGCGGATTCGCTGTTTTTCAGGCATCAGCAGAGGGAATTGCGAATTGGCACCATGATTGCAGTGACAAAAAACAGGACATGCTTTTCGCCTTCACACCTAATTGAGAGGAATGGACCGTGACCGCCGCGACGCCCGAACTTCGCTGTCTGAATTGTGACGCTCTCCCCTCGACTCGTGAAATGACTGACGGCTGGTGCGAATCGTGTGGCAAGCGCCTCCCCTACTCTTACGCTTCCCACGCGAAGGAAACCGGACCCAAGACCGGACCGGAAGTGATCCACGCAGCACCGTCTCGGTGGATGCTCTGGAGTGGAGTGATCGGGCTGATTCTGCTGACTTCGGGCGTGCTGATCGCGATTTCCGTGATGGGGTAAATTCCGGCGATTGTGTCGAACTGGCCTACCTGCCCAACCCGCCTCGCGCGATCTTCGACTCGATGCACACCTTCCAGGCGCCCGACGGCTTCATTGCCGCCGGGAAGTGTCGTTTGGTGAAAGTCGGGCGAACTCGCTGCTCTCAACTCTTTGTTCACCCCTTCAGCGCCAATTCCTTCACGTGGTCCCACTTCGCGCCGAGCACGGCCTTGCTGTCGCAGTTCAAGAAGCCATCGAGTAACGTGGCGTAGACGCGGCGGAAGTCGGTGTGATACTTCAGGTCGTTGTCTGTATCGAGGTCCGACAGGCTTGGGTGCTTGCCCACGACTCCACCTTTCACCGATGGCCCCGTCACGAACATGCACGAAGCCGCTCCGTGATCGGTCCCCTTGCTGCCGTTCTCGTTGACCCGTCGACCAAATTCCGAGAAGGTCATGACGCGCACGCGGCTATCGTGGCCGGTTTCCTTCAACTCGCGGAAGAATTCGCCGATGCCCGTTGCGAGTTCGGAGAGCCGCCGCTGGTGTTCCTGAGCCTGGCCCGCGTGTGTGTCGAAGCCATCGAGACTGACGTAGAAGATTCTCGTGCCGAATCCGCGCGCGATCAGCCCCGCGATCAACTGGAACTTTTGAAGTAACCCGCCTCCGAATCCGCGCACGCGGTTCGGGCCTTCGA
>JAKEEV010000452.1 GCA_022616395.1 Planctomycetia bacterium
ACTGGGGCCAGCTCGCATCGTGGTGGCTGTCCCGGTCGGAGCGGCCGATACCTGCAAGGAATTCGAGGGCGAAGCCGACGAAGCGATCTGCGCCCGCGAGCCGGCACCGTTCTACGGAGTGGGCATGTGGTACGATGACTTCTCCCAGACGACCGACGAGGAAGTGCGGGAGTTGCTTGCCCGTAACAACACCATCGGGGCGCGGTGAGGAGCGGTCGCGAGGCAACGCACGAGGAACAAAGTATGGTCATCGTGATGATGGGCGTGTCTGGTTCGGGGAAAACAACCATCGGCAAGCTCCTGGCCGAGCAACTCGGCTGGACCTTCGTCGAAGCGGATGACTTCCATCCGACCGCCAACGTCGAGAAGATGCGGAGCGGAACTCCTCTGACGGATGGGGACCGCCGACCGTGGCTTGCCGCGCTGCGAAAGCGCATCGACGAAGCGTGTAACCGAGGTGAAAACGTGGTTCTGGCGTGTTCAGCGCTCAAGCACTCCTACCAGGACTACCTGGAGCGTGACGACCCCGCGTGTGTGCATTACGTCTACCTTCACGGTTCGGAAGAATTAATCCGGAAGCGGTTGGCCGAGCGCAAGGGTCACTTCATGAACCCATCGCTTCTGCACAGTCAGTTTGAAACGCTTGAGCCGCCCGCAGATGCCATCCGGGTCGATGTGGCTCCAGAGCCTGAAGTGATTGTGGCCGAGATTCGCAAGAAGCTTGGTCTCTGACGCTGCTCGTAGGTGCCGCTTGCCGAGCGGCACGGTTTCAGAGTAGTCATCACGCTCCGCGTGATGTGCTTTCTTGGCAAGCAGAAACCCCGCCGCTTCGCGTCGGCATCACGCGGAGCGTGATGACTACTATGAAGCCCGCCTCGGCAAGGGGGCCTACTTCACTCAGCCTTCAGAAGCGCAAGACCGGTGCGGTCGTCGGTCTGGCGTTCCAGATGGCGAGGTGATTCGACCACGATCACCTCCAGAGTTGGCCGGACGTGAGCCTCCATGAGGTGCCCGCCGTGAGCGGTGCCGTCGCGCTTGCCCACAACAACATGGGCGTGAATCTTTGGCTTGTCGTGATGGAGCGCGACGTTGCCCAAAAGGGACAGCACCTCGACCTGTTCGGGAATCGGAATCTTCTCGTACTTCTTCGCCACGGGGTCGAAAAAGCCGAGTACGACATCGGAGAACGCCCCGATCGCGGTGAAGTGCGAGCCGATCAGGTTGGCCTCGCGGGCAAACTCGCGTAACCCGGCCACGACTTCCTCGCCGGTCTCAAAGACCACCGCCCACGTCCGCTCACCGACTCGGTCCTGGATTAACTTCGACTGCACGACTCAACCCTCCCTCAATCCAGGGCGACCCTTCTTCCTCTCACTTTTTCTGCTCAGGAGGAGGTTCGGCACCCGGAACGTGCCCTTCCTCCTTGCCTCCGCGAGCGATTGCTTTGCCCGTGTCGAGGCGCTCTCCGCGTTCCTGGGCTGGCGTGGTTTCCGGCTCGTGAACTCCCTCCTGTTCGCTCGCTTGGTCGCGCGAGTCGTCTTCGTTCTGCTTCGAGTTGCGATTCTTCTGTTCGGTGCTCATGTTGGCCCTCCAATAGGCTGGAGATGAAGGACGCAATTCGCGCGCCTGACGGCTCTCCAGCCGGCTCATGCCCGCTGAGTCTTCGCCAAACTCCAAGTCGCTTTGTTCGGTCCTGAATTTGCACGCCTAACAGAAAGATTCCGCTCGGCTTCAGTCCGATCTTCAGGTGAATCGAAAGGAGGGAATCATGGCAACTCAGAAACAGCGTGAAGCCGCCAGACGGAACGTCAAGAAAGCCCAAGCCGCCCGACACGCGCGCGGCTCTTGATTGAACCATCATTTCTGCCTTGAAAGTCGCCCCGATTGACTTTCTGCTAGCGGAGGCGAGACATGACTGACCAATGCCACTCCTGGACACTCCTGACGGGGCGCATCTTCCTTGCGCCCATTTTTCTTCTCAGCGGGATCATGAAGATCTCGAACTGGTCGGAAACCGTGGAAAAGATGACCTCCGAGGGGATGGTCGCGGCTCCGTTTTTCCTCGCGATGGCGATCCTCTTTGAAATCGCGGGCGGTCTCATGGTGCTGCTGGGGTTCAAGGTCCGCATTGGGGCCGCGGCTCTCATTGTGTTCCTGATTCCCGCCACGCTCATCTTCCACGACTTCTGGAACTTCCAAAGTCCAGCGAAGGAAAGTCAGATGCAGCACTTCATGAAGAACCTGACGATCATGGGCGGGCTCCTGGCTCTGACGGCCGCCGGTGCTGGCCGGTTCTCTCTGGATGCGCTTTGCTGTCGCTCCGCGACGGCAAACACACACACGGAACTCGCGGAACCAGCAGCGCGGTGAAGTAACAAGCGGGAGAAAAGTGGGAGAGGTGTTGGTCACCGCTTGTGCGCGACCAACACCTCTCCCACATGAAGGGGTGCAGGAAGAGATTTTGGCGTTGTGGAGGTTTGACCCAGCCGGCTCACGCCGGC
>JAKEEV010000049.1 GCA_022616395.1 Planctomycetia bacterium
ATCAAACCCCATGATTTCAAGGAGTTGGGGGCCATAACCGCCACCTCTTTGCACCGCAAAGTGACCAAACTCCACAAATCCTGGGAAAAACAAGCAGAGGAGAAAAGCAGGGGGGTGGCGGGGGGAGGGGGCGCTTCAACACCCAAAAACGAGAACTGCTGACCTCAGCCGACACCCCTTGATACTACTGGTTACCGAGCGGGTGAGACTTCACAAGCCACCCGCTCCCTGACGGTCGCGGTTCACCAAGAATCGCCGCTTCGCGAGCGGACCACACTCAAATGCCCACTCGCGGACCGCACATCCACTCGGAATTGACCAGCCATCGGACTCTGCGTATTGTCCCGCCCCTTCACGCCCGCTCGGACTCCGTCCGAATGGGCGGGAGTTTGCTGAGAGGATGTAGGACGGCCTTTCCACGCCGTCTCGCAAAGACAGACGGCCCAGAAGGGCTGTCCTACTTGGTCTTCCGTCGGTTCTTATGGCACCGGGACGGGCAGGAATGCGCGTTCGCAGTTGGCTAATCCGCGGGCTGATTCTAGCCGGGCTGGCAGGTCTTGCCGCGCTCGCGTGGCTGGCCAATTCGTGGGTGAGTCCCGAACGAGTACGCGAAAAAGTCATCGAAGCGATGTCCGAGCAGTTCGAGGATGTCGAGGTTCACGTCGGTTCGGCACGAATGCGAATCCTCGGCGGTATCGCGGTGACCGATCTGAGGTTAACTCGTCGTGGAGATCCTCCCGATCAGCCGTTTCTCGTCGTGCCCTCCGCGATTCTTTACCACGACAAGGAGCAACTCAATCGCGGCCTGCTGGTGATTCGCAAAGTGGAACTGGAAAACCCCACTCTGCGCATCGAGCGAAACGCGGACGGCAAGTGGAACGTCGAGGAGATCGTGAAAGCTGGCCCGGCGGACAAGCCGGTGCCCACGTTCATCGTCAAGGGCGGCACAGTTACCGTCATTGACCGCGCGCCCGGCGCGCTGCCGCCGGTCACGCTCTCCGATGTGCAACTCACGCTGCTCAACGACCCGCTCCCGATGCTCACGATGCAAGCGCAAGCCGCGGCGAAGGGCTACGGAGCGGTGAGCGTTCGCGGGAGGCTCAATCGCATCAACCGGCACCTGTCGCTATCGGTGGAATTGGCCGAGTTCCCGCTGGGTCAGAACGCGGTTCCTCTTTCGCAACAGTTCGCGCCGGAACTTGCTCCACACCTCGCCAAGCTCACGGCAACGGCGAACATCAAAGCCGAAATGACCTACGCCCCCGACGCGAATCCCGCCTGGAGACACGATGTTCGCGTGGAGGTGAAAGATGCACGTTTCGAGCATCCAGACTTACCCAAGCCGGTGGAGAAGATCGCAGCGACTATTCGCAGCGTGGACGGCCGGTTGAAGGTCGAGGACGCAACCGCTCAGATAGGTTCCGCGACCATGCGCCTGTCTCTGGAAACGAGAACAGACGCTCCTGCCGCAGTGAGTTCGCCGACAGATGATCCCCTTCGACGATTCGAGGACCGGCTTCAGCGGCTTGACGTGTCTCTCTCGAACGTGCCGCTCGATGATGATGTTTTCAAACAGTTACCGGAGTCGATGAAGAAGGCTCGGAGGAAGTTCAATCCGACCGGGCAGGTCGATCTTGGCTACAAGTTCACGCGAGAAGCCGCCGGTTGGAAGCGCGAACTGGAAGTGCGCCCCAAGCAGGCCGGAATGATGTACGAGAAGTTCCGCTATCCGGTCGCGGACGTGCGCGGGCTTATCAAGCGCACCGTCACGCACACTGGTAGCGAGAGTACGACTGTCGATCTGGTTGGTACGGCCGCCGGGCAACTCATCACGCTCAAGGGCCGCGTGGACGGAATCGGAGACGATCCGGCGATGAACCTTCGCATCACCGGGCATAACGTCCCGCTCGACGAGCAACTGCATGCCGCGCTGCCTGCGAAGTACGCGGAGATTGTGCGCCAGTTCCGGGCGAGCGGGCGAGGAGACTTCGTTGCGGAAATTACTCAGCACGCGAGCTTGAACCTCACCGAGTACGAGTTCCGAGTCGATGTGAAAGACGGGAAGCTCAACTACACCAAGTTCCCCTACCCAGTGGAAAAGCTCAAGGGCCGGCTCGTGGTTCGCACCACGATGACCGACCCAACGCGCCCACTGCGACCGGGCGAACCGATTCGTCCGTTGCCGGACCGCGACGAGATTATCTTCGACGACTTCTCCGCGGTTCACGCCGGCGCGTCGGTGTGGATGACCGGTGCCCGGCGCTCCATGCCCGATGGTCGCGACCGCAAACTCATTCTGCACGTCGGCGGAAATAACGTGCCCATCGACGCCGACATGAAATCCGCGCTCGGCGCGGTGAAGGTGGAGAACCTCTGGACGAACTTCGCGCCGCGAGGAAAGGTCACCTTCGCCGCCGACATCGAACTGATCGATCGCGCTCCACCAATCGACAAGCCCGATTCCAACCCGCCCCTCGACCCAATCAACGACGTGAAGCTGACGCTCCGCTTCTCCGGCCCGTCGGTCACGCCCAAGTTCTTCGCTTACGATCTGGACGAACTCTCCGGCTGGTTGGAGTACAAGAACGGCCGCGTGGACCTGGCACACATCGCGGCTCAACACGGTCAATCGCGTGTGAAACTCGCGGCGGGTGAAGTGAGATTCTTCGCCGATGGCTCGGTGTGGGCCAACCTCGGCGGAATCGAGATGAAGCCGTTCATCCCCGATGAAGCGCTGCGCAAAGCGCTTCCGGGCAAGCTCGGCTCTGGACTTGCCGAACTTCAGCTCAAAGGCGGAGCGGAACTGCTGGTCAAACACATGGTGATCCTGACTCCGCCAGACGCGCAGAAACCTAACCCCCCAGTCCCTTTCCCTTCCCAGAGGGAAGGGGGAGTAAAGCCCATCGGACCCACCCCCCAACCCCCTCCCTACAGGGAGGGGGAGAAAGACAAGCTGGCTTCTGGCTCCCCCCTCCCTGCGGGAGGGGTTGGGGGAAGGGGGGTGGGTTCTTCCACTCCCGATCCCATCGTTTACTGGGACGCGGAACTCAAGCTCTTCGGTGCAGCGCTCGATACCGGAGTGGCGTGGGAGGATGTATTCGGTTCGATTGCGTGTCGCGGGCGGTATGAGGGGACACATCTGGGAGCGATTCGCGGAAATGTGTGGCTGGACCGGGCGATTGTTTCGCGCATGCCGGTCACGACCGCGCGCTGTCAGGTTCGTGCGGATCCCCAGCAACCCGACCCGGCTCGGCCCGGTCAATACCTCCCGCCCACGATGCAGTTTCTCAGTGTGACTGGTGACCTCTTCCACGGCGTTGTTGGAGGAGAAGCTCGTGTGGTGCTCACCGACCAGACACGCTATGTGGTCTGGCTCACGGTCACCGGAGCACAACTGGAAGAAGTCGCCCGGCATTACAAGCTCAGCTCCGACGCCGACTTGAAGGGCATTGCGCAAGCGCAACTGCTGGTCTTCAACAAACTCGACCCGAAAACCGGCCGGCTGGTGGTTGAAGGCGAAGGGAACATCGATGTGCCGACCGGCCGCATGTACAACCTGCCGATTCTACTCGATCTGGTGAAGGTGCTCAAACTCCAGGCTCCAGACAAAACCGCGTTCGAACAGGGGCACGCGGTGTTCCGCATCCACGGAGACCGTATCAAGGTCGATCAGCTTGATCTCATCGGCAAGGCGGTGTGTCTGGGCGGTTCGGGTGAGTTGGATATGAGCGGCGAATACGTGAAGTTCGAGTTCTATACGGTCTGGTCGCAGGTGTTGAAGCAGATGATTAACACGCCGGTGGGGGACGTGACCGCGTTTCTGAGCAAAAACCTGTTCACCATCAAGCTGACGCGTGAAAACGGCGAGTTGAAATACAAGCCGGAACCGGTGCCGCTCATCACCGAGCCAACCAAGGCCGTCATCGAGCGACTCAAACGCGGAGCCGGCAAGATCATGGGGAAGTAGCGTCGGAGAGTGATCAGTGAACAGTGAACAGGAATCCGTAATCAGTGATCCGTAATCAGTGAACAGTGAGAAAACCACACTGCCTGATGACTGGTACCTGGTAACTGATTACGGATCACTGATTACGGATTCCTGTTCACTCTCCTCGCCCTGCGAGGAGCAATGGGTGTTAGGCAGTACCCTGAACCGGATGATCTTCTGGGAGTTAGTGCGGGTGTTCCTGCTGTCGCTGGGAACGCTCACGAGTCTGTTTTTGATCGTTGGGCTGATTCAGCAGGCGTCTCAGCTTGGTCTATCGCTCTGGCAGATCGTCCGCGCGGTTCCGCTGTTTGTGCCAAGTACGCTTCCGCTGACGATCCCCGCGACGACGCTCTTCGCGTCGTGTGTCGTCTATGGTCGGCTGGCTCACGACAACGAAGTGGTTGCTCTGAAGGCGGCCGGTGTTCATCTCTTCGGAGTTATCAAGCCGGCGATTCTTCTCGGTGTCCTCACGACGGCGGCAACGGCGGTGCTTTACCACACCATCATCCCCGCGACACAACAGATGCTCTACGAGCAGATTCTCGCGGACCCGGAGGAAGTGCTTTACAACACGCTGCGCCGCGACCGTTGCCTGCGTCATCCCACCATGCAGTACGTCGTGTACACTCGTGACGTGCAAGGCAAGCGGCTTATTGATGTGGTGATCAAGCGGCGTGTCAAGGCAATCGACAAGCAGACCAACGCGGAGGTATCGCTCGGTTACGACTTCGTGGCTCGCATGCGCGAAGCCCGTTTGCGAGTGGACAAGGAAGCAGGCACCATGTCGATTGAGCCGGAGCACTATGTGCTGAGCGGTAAGACGACATCGCTGACTATCGCCGGCCCGATGGTGTTCGAGCAACCGCTGCCGGATTCCGTCAGTGGCAAGGAAGCCAAGTTGCGCATCAGCGCGCTGACGTGGAAGGAATTGCCGGCCCGAATCGCGACCGTGAGAGAGGAGTTGGACACCATCATTCGTCAGCGCGACCAGAAGCAAGCTGAGGCCGACAGCGTCACCGAACCGAACGTCCGTGCGCTGCGGCAGAACGATGTGAAGAACTTCAAGTTCCTGCTCGACAGCAAGACCCGCCACCTGCGAAATCTTCAGGCCGAGATTCACGCGCGGCCAGCGCTCGCATTGAGTTGCCTGGTGTTCGCGCTGATCGGTTGTCCGGTTGGAATCTGGGCCAACCGCTCCGATTACCTCAGCACGTTCGTGATGTGCTTCATCCCGACGCTGGCGGTTTACTATCCGCTCTTGTTGGCCGGTTCTGATATGGGCAAGACTGGCAAGTTGCCTCTGGCTCTGGGCTGCTGGCTCGCGGACATCATCGTGGGCGCGCTTGCAATTGTGCTAACCTGGCGCTTGCTCAGACGATAGCGGCGAGCGCGGAGCCGGCTTTCATAGTAGTCCTCACGCTCCGCGTGAGGGTCGCGAGCGCAGCGAGCGAAGGTGTGTTGAAGGAAGAAACTCCGCGTGTGCGCGTCGGCATCACGCGGAGCGTGATGTCTACAATCTCTGCCGCTCGCGGAGCGAGCAGACCACACTGAAATGTCCGCCTCGGCTCGGCGGGCCTACCCAAATCGCACACGGTCGCCGAACCGCTCGGTGAGTGCTGAGCGCACCACGCGAGTGCTGAATGCCGGGCTATCGACGCGGAGTGTTTCCAGGCGGTCCGGGTTGAGCGCTTGCACCAACCGCATCGCGCCCGCAACACTTTCTGGGTCTCTCATTGAGAGACCCGAAATCCGCAGATGACAAAGTCGGCTGATGGCCGACCACTCCGCCAGAGCCGCGAGCGAGAAGGCGGTCCACTCCCTCGCGGAGAGGCTCAGATCGGTCAATGACGGAAAGAAGCGTTGTGACGGTATATGCGCTTCGGTGAATGCAAGCGCGTCGAAGTCCAAGTGGAGTCGCTGAAGTCGTTCTATCTGCGGCCAGTTCATAAACGCGCTCAAGCTACTGGCGTGTCGACGGAGAGCCAGCGATTCCAATTGCCTGAGGTTGAGTGAGGAGAGAAGGTCCATCACACTGGACCTTGCCAGCATGATTTCGTCGGGATAGGTAACTGTCGATGGGGTTGTTATCTCAAGAGCTGTCAGGTGCTCCAATGACGTGCTGCCCAGGGCTTGCGCTTCCGGGTAACGAGCAATCTCCAGGTGCAATCGCTTCACCCGCTGGGCCAGTCCCGAATCGGCGAACGTCCGGTACAGTTCCTCCGGCCAGTGGATGTTCGACCGATCAGAATCTAACCACAACTCTTCCAGTTGATCCAGATGATTGGAACGAGCGACTGCCTCTACCCCAGTTCTTGCTCCACCGCTGAGATTCAGGCGCCGAAGGCCGCAGAGGTGCGGGCCGTCGATGTTCCGCCAGTCGCGCGCCACGATCCCGTGCAGATCGAGTGCGGCTAGTGGAGACGCTTCCGACCAACGATGGATGAACTCGGCAGAGTGAGCGAGTTGACCGAGAAATGACAGCGACTCAGGGAACCCGCCAGCGAATTCGACCGAGCGAAGCGCATTGAGCGGATCAGGCTCTCCGCTCGCAATCGAGATGAACGAACCGCGCTCACGCGAAAGGGAATACGGATGACCCGGTTCAGCCGGAGGCGTGCGGAGGTTGCGGAAACGCCGAGCTAGCCATCCGCGAACGCCCGTCGAAGGTTGATGTGGAGGCGGAAGCCCGACCGCGGAGCACACCGGCGACCACCAGTCGAGCCAGTGAGCGCGGAACAACTCGCCAGCGCGCTGAGTGAGTTCCGCGTGTCGATTGCTGTTGGGATGAACAACTTCCGATTCGACTTGAGCGCGAATGAACTCCGCCCGAGCCACTTCAATCGGCTCGCCGGTCTCCTCCAGGAAATCCGCGAACACCAGCCGGGCTGTGCGGTCTGCCGGCTGCTCAGCGATGGCCTGAAGGAAAGCGGTTTTTTCCGTCATTGGTCATTGGTCATTGGTCATTGGTCATTCGTCCTTTGTGCAGCTTGTTGAGTGAGTGTACGACACCCGACAGCAACGACGAAGGACGAATGACCAATGACCAATGACCAATGACTAATGACCAATAACTATTTGGCGGAAATCATCTGCACCTCGAACACCAGCGTGGCGTTGGGCGGAATGTCCGAGCCAGCGCCGGAGGCTCCGTAGCCGAGGTTAGAGGGGATGCGAAGCAAGCGCACTCCTCCGGGCTTCATGCCGGGAATGCCCTCTTGCCAGCCCTTGATGACTCCGCTGAGCGGGAATGTGGCCGGCTTTCCACGACTGACGCTCGAATCGAACTGCTTGCCGTCGGTCAACCAGCCGGTGTAGTGAACCGTGACGGTTGCTCCGGGCTTGACCGCGTCTCCCGTGCCTTCCGTCGTGTCCGAGATTTCCAGTCCAGACAGAAGTTTGGTCCACTGCACGGTATCCAGATTCGGCATTGCCATGATTTATCTCCTTATGTGAGTGGTGAGTGGTGAGTGGTGAGTGGTGTTTTGACTTCAGGTTCGACTCTCAAGGTTCCAATGGCGCACCGCCACCACTGACCACTGACCACTGACCACTGACCACTCACCACTCACCACTCACCACAACCTATTTCACTTCAAACAATTCGATCTCGAACACGAGCGTGGCGTTGCCGGGAATGTCCGGCGGGTAGCCCTTCTCGCCGTAGCCCAGTTCGGACGGGATCTTCAGTCGGCGCACTCCTCCGGGCTTCATGCCTGGGATGCCTTCCTGCCAGCCCTTGATAAGCTTCTTCAGCGGGAACTCGGCCTTCTTTCCGCGATCCAGACTGCTATCGAACTTCGTGGCCTTGTCGTCGGTGAGCCAGCCGGTGTAGTGGATGACCACCGTGGAGTCCGCTTTCGCGGCCTCACCCTTGCCTTCTTTCACCTCCCAGATTTCCAGCCCGGACTTCTGCTTCTTCCACTCCTTGGCATCAAGCTTCGGGCGTTCTGGCTTTTTGTCTTCGCCCGCAGCGAACGGGGCGATCGTGAACGCGGCAATCGCGAACGCAATCAGCAAACGCATGGGTTCCTCCTCTTGGAGTTTTGAGCGAGAATCACGTCAGCACAACACGCGGACCGAACCGCCGGGCGAGTTCTTCCCAACAGGCAAACGAGAGGCGAGAACGCGGCAGTTCCAGCCTTTCCAACTTATCCGGGTTCAGGGCATCGGCCACGGCTAACACGCACTCATCAGAGAAGAAAGGCTCGAAATTGCCTGGGTCGCGTTCGTACAGGAGAGTTTCGGCGAACGGACTGAGCAAATCAAAGTCGTGGACCCACAATCGCCTCAGTCGAGGAAGAACTGGCGAACGAGCCAGCTCGAACAACGCTGGCCAGTAGTCCGCACCGATGATCGGCCCTGGCGGCATGGGGCGAGTGCGGAGGAAACTTGCAATTATGTCGTCTACCACGGCGCCAATTGCTCCTCCGGGAATGTGCAGTGGCTCTGGCACCTCAGCCACTCCGAACGACAGTTCTTCCAACTGCTCCAGAGTGCAAGATTCCGCCAGCGTATGAAGCGCCGCGGGGGAAATGACTCCGGTAAGCCTGAGCGAACGCAACCCGGCCCACGTTGGGTTGTGAACCAGCATCTGCACCACCTCCGCGTCCGGATCAAGCGGAAGGAGGTTCAGCGCTGTCAGTCCCTTTGTGTGGGGCGAGCGAGCCAGGATTGCCGCAGCCCGAGCGGACAGCCGGTCGAAGGTCAACTCCACAACCTTTACCAGATGCGGCCCATCGACGAGCGAGCCGGATTCGTCGTTGAAGATTGGTCCAAGCCGCAGGCGTGCAAGCGGAACGGCCTCAGCCCAACGAGCGAACAGTTCCGGACTGGCATTTGGGGGATACACGTGGAAGTAGAGCAACTCTGGGAAGCCGGCGATGAACTGAGCAGCGACCGCGTGTTCTTCAGAACCAACCGACCAGGCAATCGAGGATACCTTGTACGGTGCTCCGATGGGTCGTTCTTCTCCAAACAATCGCCTCAACCGAGCACGTAGCCCGTGCCTGGGTACATAAGGTTCGGGCAATCCCATCGAAACACACACCGGTCGCCACCAGTCGATCCAGTTCTCCGCGAACAGTTCCTGGCAGCGAGCCGCGAGGCGTTCGCGCTCGGGATCACCATCGTAAAGCGGTTCCATTGCGATTTGAGCGCGAATAAACTCGGCTCGAGCCGCGTCCGAAGGTGAGCCGATCTCATCGAGCGCGTCGGCGAAGACGAGCCTCGCGATGCGGTCGGCCGGAGCGTCGATGATGGCCGCGCGAAGAGCTGCGAGGGTGTCGGACATGGTTTGTGATCAGTGAACAGTGAACAGTTATCAGTGATCAGTCATCAGTGAACAGTGAACAGTCATCAGGAAACGCGGGGTTCTCACTCATTGCTGATAACTGATAACTGATGACTGATAACTGATAACTGGTGACCGAGAACTGTTCCCTGATTACGGACAACTGAGAACTGAAAACTCGGAGCCGGTTTCTGCTTGCATCCTACGCTTTTCGCCGGATGATGCACGTTCCGGGGCCGGTTCTCGCTCCCCGGTTCGCCTCCCCCTGTTTCTGGCTCCACCCAAAAGTGGGAACGGAGCAGCTTAATCGAGGAGTTCAGATGCGCACCAAGCTGCTTGTGGCCGCGCTGTTGCTTGCGTCGGCCGCTGTCAGTCGGGCCGACGATGGCCTGACCAAGGGTAACCCGGACATGAAGTCCATCACGTCGATGACGTTCGGGCCCAAGGGCATTCTCTTCGTTGGCGATTCGGCCGGCGCTGCGATTTTCGCCATCGACACCGGAGACACCAAGCCGGCTGGCCAGAAGGAGTTGAATGTCGAAAAGCTGAACTCGAAGATCGCCGCGGCTTTGGGCGTTACGGAAAAGGACGTGCGAATTACCGATATGAAGGTGAACCCGGCGTCGGGCAATGTTTACCTGGGCGTGATTCGCGGCGCTGGGGCCGGCACACCCGCCATCGTGAAGATCGCCCGCGCTGACGGTGCCGTCAGCGCCGTTTCCCTCAAGGACATTCCCTTCGCCAAGGTGACAATCCCCAACCCCGCGAAGGCCACGGCCAAAGGCCCGCCCGCGGTCATCACCAACATGGCGTTCCTCAATGACAAACTCTACGTCGCTGGACTTTCCAGTGAAGAGTTTGCCAGTACCCTGCGCGTGATTCCCTTCCCGTTCAAGGAAGCCGACAAGGGCACGGCCATTGAGATTTACCACGGTGCCCACGGCGCGGTTGAAACGCGTGCTCCGATCCGCACCTTCGTGCCCTACAAGGTCGGCAAGGAAGACAACATCATGGCCGCTTACACCTGCACGCCGCTGGTCAAGATTCCGGTCAGCGAACTGAAGCCTGGCGTCAAGGTGAAAGGCACAACCATCGCCGAACTGGGTAACCGCAACAACCCGCTGGACATGATCGTCTACACCAAGGACGGAAAGGACTATCTGCTGGTAATCAACACCTCGCGCGGCGTGATGAAGATCCCGACGAATGACTTCGGCACCGCCGCCGCGATTACCAAACCCGTCGGCGGTGGCGCCACTGCGGGCGTGAAGTACGAGAGCATCAAGGAAGTGACAGACGCGGTCCAACTCGACAAGCTCAATGACACCAATGCATTGATCCTGTTCAAGAACGGCGACCTGAAGACCATCCCGATGCCGTAAGCAACGGAGCCGGAAGCGTCAGCGACGGAACGCAATCAGAGCCGGAAACGTAAGTGACGGACAAAACTCCGTCGCTTGCGCCGGCTCTGATTCCTCACTCCTCGAACACCCGCACGACTCCCTTTCGCCACAGCACTTCAACCAGCTTCTTGTATTCGACTTGGCGGAGCTTCTTGTTCAGCTTCTCTCGAACCTCGTCCTGCACCTTCGCATCGAACGGCCGCAAGCCCGCGTAGTCGCGTTCGATCACCTTGACGAGGTGGTAACCGGTTGGCGTCTGAATCACCGCGCTCATTTGACCCGCCTTGAGCGACCACACCGTTGACTCCAGATCAAGCGGTTGAATCTCTCCGCGTTTCTCGCCGGTGCCGAAGCCGTTTTGCCTGGCCGCGAAGCCGTCGTCGAACTGCTTGACCAGCGCGACAAAGTCGGCTCCCGCGCTGGCTTTCTGGCGAATGCCTTCGGCATGATTGAACGCGGCTTGCGGTGTTTGGTGCTTCGTGAAACTCACGAACAGGTGCTGCCACTTGACGCGATCAGGCGCCTGGAACTCTTGAGGGTGAGTGTCGTAGTATTCGCGCATCTCGGAAAGCCCGACGCGATGCCCCTTCTCCTTCAGGAGGCTGCCGACATACTGGTCGGCCATGATTTGCCGCTCGATCTGTCGGCGGATGACGGGCATCGTCAGCCCTTGCATGCGCAGAAGCGCCTTGAAGTCGTCTTCCGATTTCACTCTGTAGAACTTGCCAATTTCGCGGAGCTGTCGGCCCGCGGTATCCGAAGCGAATTCCTTGATCTCCTCGATGACGGCCAGCTTGCCGGCCTTTTTGAGCTTGCCGTACATCTCGTCGAGAATCAGTTCGCGCTCGATGGTCTTGCGCAGTTCGGCCGTGTAAAGTTCCTTCTCCTTGGCCACGCGGTTGCGACCTTCGAGCGCTTGCAGTTCGCCGAACCGCTGCCGAACGGCCTCGATCACTTCCTGATCTGTAATGAGATTGCTCGCGCCGACCACCGCGACCACCTTCACACGCGGCGCGCTGGACTTGAGCAGTTCCGCCGCGTTGACAACGTTCTTCACACTGGAGTAATTCGTGTTGATGATGCCGGCCCCCTTCGCGTCGGGCGGCACGGGGCTACCCGTGATTGCCCCACCGGGAATCGCGGGCACAACTCCCATCGGCGCAACAGGCGCAAGCGGCGCGGAGGGAGCAATCGGAGCGGGAGGGCCACTTGGAGCAAGAGGCGCGGAGGGAGCAAGAGGCATCGGCGCGGTGGGAGCGGCTGGCGCAAGCGGAGTCGGCGCGGCTGAAGGGATGGGAGCAAGCGGAGCCGGCGGAGTCGGGGAAGTGGGGGCAACAGGATAACCCGGCGTGGGTGGAATCGGTGGAAGTGGCGGAAGTGGAGCAATCGGAGCAGGAACAGTGGCCGACGCGGGCACCACAATCCCGGCCGGAGCAGGAGGCGCAACGGGCGCGACGGGCGCAAGAGGAGTAGGAGCAGTCGGCGCAGCGGGCACAACGGCGGGAGAAGCGACAATCGTGGGAGGAGCAAGCGGAACAACCGTGGGAGGAGCAATCGGAGCCGCAGGCCCG
>JAKEEV010000453.1 GCA_022616395.1 Planctomycetia bacterium
CACCCTCCGCCCTTGCGGGCGGGTTCGCCTCTGATGCTCATGCACTTCTTCGACTACACCCTGCCCGAACACTTGATCGCCCAGCACCCGGCGAGCGAGCGCGATTCGTCGCGGTTGCTCGTCGTGCGCCGCGACACGGGCGCGATTGAGCATCGCGTGTTCCGCGACCTGCCGGAACTGCTCTCGCCGGGCGATCTGGTTGTGCTGAACGATACGCGCGTGCTGCAAGCTCGACTGGTGGGCCATCGCGAAGATACTGGAGGGAAGTGGGAAGGGCTGTTTCTTCGTATCGTGGAGGGCGGATTGTGGGAACTGCTCGCTCAGACTCGCGGCTATCCCAAAGACGGCTCCGCGATGCTTACCGATACCGGCTTGCAGTTGATTCTCCGCGGCCGAACGGACGACCGACACTGGTTGATGGAACCGCGGGAGCCTGGAACGCCGCCGGAATTGCTCGCGCGATACGGACACGTTCCGCTTCCGCCATACATCCGCAAAGGCCGCGAAGAAGTGAATGACCGCGAGCGTTACCAGACCGTCTACGCTCACACGAGTGGTTCGGTCGCGGCACCCACGGCCGGATTACACTTCACGCCGGCTGTCTTTGAGCGACTTGCAGCGCGCGGAATCGGCACAGCCCGCGTAACTCTGCATGTGGGGCTTGGCACGTTCGCTCCGGTGAAGGTAGCCGACCCAACGAAGCACGTCATTCATCGCGAATGGTGCGAAGTGACTGAAGCAACCGCGGACGCGATCCGCGCGACGAAAGACAAGGGTGGCCGAGTCGTCGCGGTGGGCACAACAACCACGCGCACACTGGAGAGCGCAGCCCGTGCTTTACCCTCGCCCCGCTCCTGCGGGGAGAGGGTGGCCGAGTCTTCGAGGCCGGGTGAGGGGCTTCTTTCCCCCTTCTGCGGAGAAACGGGGCTATTCATTCACGAGCCGTTCGAGTTTCGCGCGGTCGATGCTCTCGTGACGAACTTCCACCTTCCGCGCACAACTCTCCTTCTGCTCGTGGGGGCGTTCGCGGGGAGCGTGTTGCTTCAACGCGCTTACGCTGAAGCCATCGAGCGCGAATACCGCTTCTTCAGCTATGGCGATGCAATGCTGGTGCTGTGATGAAGATCGTGAAGATTACTCCGGAACCAGTTCGCTGCACTTCCGCTGTGGCGGAGATCATCTTTCACGTTGAACTGAGCGGCCCCGCGACCGAATGCGCTGTCCGCGGGCGAGCTGTCGGCCCGCGGTGCGAGAATATCTCCACTGTGGAAGTCGCTTATCCGTTCACGGTGGAAAAAGTCAGTGACAACGTGGTGTCACTCAAGTGCGTGATCCCCGAACCGAACCTCTGGACTCGCGAAGCACCCTTCGGCTACGCCACTTCATTTGAAGTCCGCGTGAATGGCGAACTCACCGACACCCGCGGAGGCACGATCACACTGCCGAAGCCGAAGGGGTGAACACCAGCCGCATTGCATCTCGGACTCCGCACCATCTCACGACTCTGATTCCATTCTTGGAAATTCATCGACTCCCACCCGCGCGTCCGGGAGTATCAGTGTGAAAGGTGAAGTCTCCCGACCGAGACCAAGAGACGATGGCCGATTCTCCGAACACACTCAGCCGACAGCTTCGCCACGCCGCGAGGTTGCCCGAACCTGATTCTCCCTCCGATGGCGAATTGCTCGGTCGGTTCGCGAATCAGCAAGACGAGCACGCGTTCGCGGAGTTGGTTCGTCGGCATGGACCGATGGTGCTTGGCGTGTGTCGACGCATCACCGGCAACTCGCACGATGCCGATGATGCTTTTCAAGCAACCTTCCTTGTTCTTGCGCGCAAGGCGGGGAGGCTGGCGGAGCAGTCAGCGCTCGGAGCGTGGTTATACGGAGTCGCTCACAAGGCAGCTCTCAAAGCGCGAGCGGTGGCCCTGCGCCGAAGAGCGAAGGAAACAACAGCAGCGCGGCCCGAAGGGACAGAGGCGATGGCCGACTCATCGGATGTGCTCGCGGTGATCGAGCAGGAACTCGCCCGCCTGCCGAAGAAGTATCGCGAGCCGTTGGTTCTGTGTGCGCTGTGCGGAAGACCTCGCAAGGAAGTCGCGGATCAACTCGGCGTCGCGGAGGGGACGCTCGCCAGCCGGATCGCCACTGCACGAGAGCGGCTCGCGGAGCAACTTCGGCGGCGCGGGGTGGTCGTTCCGGCTGTCGCGATGATGACCGATGACGCCCCCGCGACCGCCGCGGTTCCAACTTCGCTATTCGACTCAACTCTGAAAGCGGCAACCGGGACAGTCCCGGCGGCCGTTGCCCGAATTGCCTCGGAGGTTACACGAGCCATGTTCCTGAACAAACTACGCACGAGTGTTCTGATTCTGGTCGCGGTTGCAATGGCAAGCGCTGCGGGATTGGCGACTCTCTCTCGCAGTTCGGCGAACCCACCTGCACCAATTCCGACGACGCCACTCGTCCCGGTTGCCAATCGCACCGCGGACAAACCAGACACAGTCAAGGTGAAGGAACTCACGGAGAAGTGGGACTCAGCGAAGAAGGATCTTCAGGGCGTATGGGAATTGCAAAAGCAGATCATCGACGACAAGGAGTTAGAGTTCCAGTTCGAGTATTTCCGTCAGACGTTCTCGGACCGGACAGTGAGGATCGAGTACAAGACGAAGGACGGGAGCATCGAGCATGACAGCGAACTGAGCTACACGGTCAACCCGACCACGACTCCTCCCGAAATGACAACCTACGGCAAGAACATGCTCGTCATGGGACTTTACGACCTCAACGGAGACACACTGAGGGTTGCATTCCACGGGATTTCCGAACTGGAACGCCCGCGTGGGTTCGCCGTGGCTGACAAGCGCGTCACCGACATGCCGCTGATCGTCTGGGAGTTCAAGCGGAAGAAGTGATTTGCGACCAGCGCGACAGGTGAGTGATGGGAGTCTCGGTGTACACCATCCGCATCGTCTCATCCTCTGGCGAATCGCGAATCGTCCGAACGAACGCCGCGTCTTCGCTCATGCTGCCTCGCCGGGTCAATACGGCCACTCGATACCGTCGATCCAGTCCATCAGGTTCCGAAGACCGAATTGGCGGGCGGCTGCCGATGGTAGCGAATAGCTGACATCATCCGCCGCCAACGGGGGTGTTCCGACAGCGGTCACCGGGTCATAGCCCGTCGAAGTTTGCACGTCGATCGAGAACTTGTCGAGTGAGCGTCCATCGGCGAGCAGGTGAACCGCGAACGCCCGCAACAGCATTAGCGCTGGGACGACATGGTTGAACCAGTCTTCGACGGCGTTGTGCTGGTGAAGTTGCGGGTATCGGTACGCGGTGTTGCCGAGATGTTCCCATCCGAGCCGCTCGAACGCACTGCGGATGCGGTTCAGTTCGAGCGAAGTCGGGCGAACGATGTCGAACGTTACCGTGATGGGCATGGGCGCTCCAACGGAAGAGAAGTTCAGATTCCAATCAGTACAGGTTCGCCGCGATTTTTCGCGCTCGCCCAATCACGCAGTAGCCAGTTAAAGGCGTCTGTGATCCACTCATCGCTTGTGGCAGCCTCTGCCCCGACGTACCCTTTTCCGGCCCAAAACGTCTCGAACCGGACCAGAGCGTTGTCGAGTACCTCTGGCCCCGGCTGCGGCACCGGCCACTTCTTCTCCACCTTTGTAATGTGAACCTCCCCAGCGCGGTCCACCCACAGAACGTGATGACCCGCGCGGTCGTCGCACGCGCGAAGCAGGTCGCGCAGTTGGTCCATCGTCGGGTTGTTGTCGAGATTCATCGTTTTGCCCTCTGGCGGTGTGATTCTTCCCGCGCTGTGGATTCCGCGCTACGACTTGGGCTTCAGGGTATCCGGCACTCCGTCGAGCATTCTTGATGCGTGTCAGGTTCGCTGGCCCGCGTAGCGCAGGTGTCGGCCACAGTATCCGATCTGGACTCGTTGGGCGGTTTCATCAAATTCGAAGTAGATTACCAGGCAGTTGACAGCATCTCCTCCCCCCAAGGTCAGGTGCCGTTGCATCTGTTGGCTTCGACCGGCGTGCCGGAAGACTCGCTCGGCTCCATACATGCTCATCGTCGTCTGGCTCTCGAATCCACTGTACTTGAAGGGAATGCGACTCGCGAAGGCGTGTTCCACCGGCCCAAGCTGGGGGCCCTCCTCTTGGGCCGCGAAGTAGACCCGCCCGACCTCGGCGATTGCTCGCAGCGCGCGAAAAACCTGTGTGGGGTGAGCGAACCGCGACTGTTCAGCGGCGCGCAGGGCATCGTCCCAAATGACTAGGATGTCCGCGAATTCGGCTGCGGCCGCTGTCAGAGTGTCGCGCACGTTCGCGAATGTTGGTTCACTGACCAGAGCTAATACCCCATCCGGCTTCGCCAGCGGCTGCCATAATTCGGCCAAGTTCGCCTGGGCCGCGCGGAGTTCGACTTCGATTTCATTCAACCGGCGGCGGGTTGCCTCCGCCTCGGCTCTCAGATGGGCATTCTCGTTCCAGGCTCGTTCCAGTTCGGCGGTCAGTTCGTCTTGAGCGTGATCGGGTGCTGAGGCGGAACTGAGAGCGGCGAGTTGGCAACGAAGGTCGGCCAACTGACGATTCGCGTCGTCCAGTTGGCGCTGGAGGGTGTCCTGCTCGTGGCGAAAGGTGTCTCGCATCCGCTGGGCGTGCTTGGCTGCGGCTTCGGCGGCTGCGACTCGTTCCGCTAATCTGGTCGCCGCTTGGTTCTGAGCTACCCTGAGCGAGGCCAGCGCGGTGCGGGCCGCCCGGATGATCGGACCTTCGCGGAAGCAGTCTCCACTCAGGTACGCCAGTTCGTGTTGAAGGCTTGCCTCAGTCGAGTCAATTGGGCCTCGGGACTTGGACAGGTTGGTTCGGATATCCTTCAAGTTGTATCGTGGGTGGTGAGCGGGCGGTGCGGTGCGGGTGAAGCCCGGCCAGTAGAGCCGTAGCCCCGGCGCCGAGAGGCTGCGCTCTGGTCCTATGTGTTCCGTCAAGCGTTGGGCTGTCGGCAGGTCCATCACAACCACCTGAGCCAGTCCCAGAAGCCTCACCTGGATGTACTCCGGGAACGTTATCCTCGGCACGTTTGCCGGGTCAGTCGGAACATAGCCTGGTTGTGTGTACTCGAATGCTCCCGGAACCCCCTCCAACAGCGCGCGAGGTGCAACGATCACGAGGGTGGGCAACGGCCGTTCGGGGGAGAGCAGATGTTCGACCAACGCAGCCACCTCATCCCCGCCCGCCGCTTTTGCTTGGACGAATAACTCCCGTGCCTCCGGGTGGTTGCGGAAGACTTCCTCGGGGATCAGGGACTCTCCCACCGCGAGCGGGAACGGAAGGAGGGATTGCTGGCCAATCCGACACAACCACTGGTTCACCAAATCGTCCAACAGGTAGACGCGCACGGCGGAGAGAGGATTTGAGAGCCTCATTCGGCTCGTGATGGCACTGAGTACCGATCCCTCGGCGACGGCCCGGACCACGAGTGCCACCTGAACAACTTTCTCGTCGCACGCCAAGAGGCTGGAGAACTGCCACACCGGCAGCCGCCGGTGCGTATTATCGCGTGTCTGCTCTACCCGAGGACCTCCGTGGTGCCAACCCCCTTTCGGCGGACTGCGCTCGGGGAATTCCCACTCCACGCTCACCAACTGATAAATCTGGCTATCCTGTTGGTCGGTTCGGATCTCGTGCTCGAACGCCGGCGCCACCCCGGTTCCATCGAACGCAAACCGGGGGATGGTCTCCCCTTTTCGCCCGTAACAACTGCGAATCCATCCGGTGATCTTGTCCCGGATGGCTGCCAGACATTGCCGGGTGGTCTGTCCAGCGGGTGGATCGACTTCAAATTGGGTCGCGTGGATAACTCCCATGGGTTCCCCCACCTCCCTTATGCTCCGTATTTGCCCAGTCGCCCGGCGTGGGCCATTGCGAGCAACATCAGGTGTTGAGCCTGGAACTGACCCAGCCCACCGCGAAGGCAAGAGCGCTCGTCGAAGCTCGTGACTTCGTCCGTTCGGCACAGATCAGAGAGCAGAAGGGTCGGGACCGGGTGCCACGAGTGGCTCTTCATCTTGCTCGGCGTGCTGTGGTCGCCTGTCACAATGAACACATCGGGCTTGAGTTTCAGAATGTCAGGCACCACAGCGTCGAGCTTCTCGATCATCTGCACCTTCGCGGGGAAGTTCCCATCCTCGCCGGTCGAGTCCGTGTACTTGTAGTGCAGGAAGAAGAAGTCGTAGTCGGTCCACACCTTCTTGAGCGTGTCCACCTGACCCTGAAGCGTTGTGCCTGGGTCGAGGATGTCCATCCCGACGAGCCGGGCGAGTCCCTTGTACATCGGATAGACCGCGATGGCCGCGGCCTTCAGTCCGTACACGTCGGCGAACGTCGCGATCTTCGGGTAAGTCGCGAATCCGCGCAGCGTGATGCCGTTGGTTGGAGCCTCACTCGCCAACACCTTCATTGCCTCCGCGACGAACGCGTGAATCACCTCCGCGGTCTTCTTGGAAGGCGGATCGCTCCCTTCCGCTTGCAGTGGCCTCACGCCAACTGCCTGCGGATCGGTGTCAATCACCTTGTCGCCCAGACCATCTCCGCGCACGACCAGCACGAAGCGATGTTCCTTCACCGACTCGACGAACAACTCCACGCCGGGAATCTTGATCGTGCGCAGTTTCTCCACTGCTGCTTTGTTCTTCTCGTTGGTGGGTCGTCCAGCTCGGCGGTCGATGATCTTTCCGCTGGCATCAAGCGTGCAGAAGTTCCCGCGAATCGCGACATCCTTCGCTCCCACCGGAAAATTGATGCCCAGCGCTTCGAGAATTCCGCGTCCGATGCGGTATTCCAGCGGATCGTAGCCAAATAGCCCCAGATGGCCGGGACCGCTTCCCGGCGTGATTCCCGGCAATACCGGAATGGAGAGACCCGTCATGCCATCACGCGCGCAGGCGTCCAGGTTCGGCGTGCTGGCCGTTTCCAGTTCGGTCCTCCCACCGGGTTTCAGTGGAAGTCCGCCCAATCCATCGGCGACGAGCAGAACAATCCTGGTTTTGGCTGGTTCGCGAAGGTCGCGGATGAGGTTGTGTATGTTCATGTAGAAGAGTTTACGCCCCGCGAATAATGACGTACAGTTAGGGGTGGTCATTGGTCATTGGTTATTGGTCATTTGTGCTTCGCCTGGTGTGTCCAACGAAGCACGGGCGGACTGCTCCGAGGACGAATGACCAATGACCAATGACAAAGGACGAAAAGCGATGCAACTGCCCGACGAGAACATTGAGTACAGTTATCAGCGACTCCTGACGCAACCGCACGAGGCTTGGACGCCGACGACGGAATTGCAGGGTCAGCATTTCCTGGCTCAGGAGAAACTCGACGAAGTGAAACAGTGGGTGATGGCCGTGCGCGGGCAGATCGCGGCCGAACGCGAGTTGCAGAACCCGCCGGCCAAGATGCGTCCGCTGCAAGCCGGCTTCATCGACCTGCCTCAGAAGATGCTCGATCATTACAAGCGCAAGCAGGATGCGAGCGAGTTGGGCAAGTTGCTTCGGTTGGCTCAGCGACTGCGCGACAACGTGGATCGTGTCGTTGTGCTCGGCATCGGAGGCAGTTATCTCGGCGGGAAGGCACTCTTCGATGCTCTGTGCCACACCTACCACAACGAGATGCCCGCGAAGCTGAGGATGGGCAAGCCGCGGTTGTACTTTGAAGGCAACAACGTCGATAACGACACGCTTCAAGACCTCTTTGAACTGTTGGAAAATACCTGCGTTGATCCCGAAATCATCGAGGAGCGGTGGGGCGTTATCGTTGCCAGCAAGTCAGGAGAAACTCTGGAATCTGCCGCGGTCTTCCGAGCGGTGAAGGCCGAGGCGGCCAAGTTCTACGGCCCCAAGTCCGAAACGCTCCGCGAGCTGATCGTGCCGATCACTGGAACCAAGACCAAACTCCGCGACCTCTGCAAGGCCGAAGGCTACCCCGACGAAGACATCCTGACCATTCCTGACGAAGTCGGCGGGCGGTTCAGCGTGTTCACTGCGGTCGGACTTCTCCCGGCGGCTGTGCTCGGATTGGACGTGCGAGCCATGTTGCTCGGTGCTTCAACGATGACGCGCCGATTCATCGACGAACCGTTCGAGCGCAACCCCGTCCTTCAGTTCGCGGCGGTCAATCACCTGATGACGGAACGCGGAAAGACAACCCGCGTGCTGGCCGCGTGGTCGAAGAAGCTCGAAGCGGTCGGCTGGTGGTACGACCAACTGTTAAGCGAATCGCTTGGCAAGAACGGCCGCGGACCAACTCCGATCACTGCGGTCTACACGCGCGACTTGCACAGTCGCGGGCAGCAACACCAGGATGGCACTCGCGACAAGCTCATCAACAATCTGGTGCTGCGTCAGGCGAAGCACCCGCCGGTGATGGTGGGCCACGTTGACCGCAACGAAGATGACTTGAACCAATTCAGTCGCCGGAGTCTGCAAGATCTGATGGAAGCAGCGTTCCAGGGCACAAACGAAGCCTATGTGCAAGGCGCTCGCCCCACGGCGGACATCGTGCTTCCCGTGATTACCGAGCACACGATGGGCCAGTTGCTTCAGATGCTGATGCTCGCAACGGTGGTGGAAGGCCGACTGTCGGGCACAAACCCCTACGGTCAGCCCGGTGTGGAAGCGTACAAGGCGAACATGATGCGAATCCTGAAAAGCCAACCAAACTTACCCAAGGGCGAAGTCCGCGACGCCGCCAAGGGCGTCTGAACCGGCATCAGTCGGGGAGGGCAACCACTTCGCCACCGGAACGGCTGGCAAGCGCAGGCATGAGCGAGTCAGCAGAGTAGGGGAGCAGTCGCACGCTGCCATCGGCGAGCGCGAAGTTCGCTCCTCCGGGATGCGGACTCCAGAAGTGAAACATCCCGCACGGATCGTTAAACCCGGCTGCCTGACGGAAGGGATAGCGGCCGGGGCCACACGTCGAGCCAGCCACGATCGGTTGTAAGTTTTGTTCGCGCACGCCAATCACCAAATCTGCCGAACCTGTGAATTGCTGACCCACGCCTGCGTACCACCAGCCGAACTGAAAGTCGTGACTTGGAGGCCGTTCGCCAAGCAACAGCGTGTTACTCGTGCCGTCCGTGGCGTCCGCGAGACGTGTGGTGGAGTCCTGAAAGAGCAGTCCGTTACCTGTGGTCGCGTCGAGACCAGAAACTCCAAGATATGAGGTGAACGCGACCACGCTGTTGGTTCGTTGCGAAGTCTGTGGCGAGAGGATGCGTGAATCGGCGGGACATGCGAATGCGGGCACAACGGTTCGCAGATGCGGGTGCGGCGGGTTGAAGGGGTTCGGGTTGGCTCGGTAAGCGGTTTCGGTTTGTGTGGCGAGTGTCGGCTGTTCGAGGTACGGCAAGATCGAGACGGTCCAGCCAGAGTATCGCATCCGATCAGGGTGCGTGAGCGAGCGGTGACCGGGCGGGAATGTCTGGCGCGTGTCGTGGTAGGTGTGAAGAGCCAGCGCCAGTTGCTTGACGCGATTCTGGCAATCGACCCGAGCCGCGGCTGCGCGCACCTTCTGCACTGCCGACAAAAGCAACCCCATCAGAATCGAAATGATCGCGATGACGACCAGAAGCTCGATGAGTGTGAAGGCGCGGGGTGATTTACGCACAACAACCTCCCATCGAGGACAATCGCAGAGTTTGAAGCCATCGATTTACTCAGTTGCGCGTCCGGTCAGGCGGAGTTTGAATGAGGGATTGTTGAGGACATCTGTGTAGACTGGAACTTGAATGTCACATTCGCCCACCTTCGCTGGACGGAACACCAACTTCACAGGCGCCTGTTGCCCTGGAGCCACGACAATCGGAAACGCCCCCTCGACACGCGCGCACCCTTCCGATTGACAAAGATCTGCACCACCCAACAGACGCACTGGGACGGGCGAGATGTTCTGGATACTGTACTCGACTGTCACTTCAGTTCCGACCCGAACATTCCCAAACGTTTGCGAGTCCGTAACCAACACGACATCCGTTTGGTGTCCGTCCGTTCCTGTGTGTCTGTGTTGTATCACCAAAACAGAAACGAGGAGGGCTGATACGATGGCGAGAGCGACTGAAAGACAGAGCCGACCCACAATCACCTCCCATCGGGCATTGCCCGTTCATTTCTGGAAGTCGGGAGTCCGTTCCACCGTACTGGAGGCTTTGCGTCGACGGTAGATCACAATCGCAAGAAGAGCCGACAGCAAACTGCCACCGAGAAGCCACGCCCATCGATAGGACTTGGTCGGTGGTGAGAAGCCGACTGGTTCCGGCAACCCGAATGCCGAGAGACGGAATTCGTCCTCCGCGACAGTATCGCGATAAAGCCACTTCGTGAACGCAACCTCGTAAGTTCGGTCTCCGGCCATGGCATCATGATGAGTGAGAGTATAAGTCGAAGGGATTGGCAAACCCTGTAGGTTTGGGACGTGCTCGATTCTTCCACTCATGCGCAATCCCGAGACAAGTTCAGCAGAGTAAGCAAGGACAGACAGAGATGTTGAAGGGTCAAATACTAACTCGAGGTGCTTAAGTGCTGGAGCAGCAGGAGTTGGCGGGTTGGGTGAATACTTACCAACCAGTTTTACAACGGGTCGTCCATTCCTCGTATCTCGGGTGATTTGAGCGATTTGGAATGCGGGATCGTCAACGAGTTGTGTCAGGGGCTTTAAGAACGACCAGGGCGCGCCAGCACCAGCGGCCACTTCCCCAGCGAGGTTCATCCGCAGATCTTGATCTGGTGGCCCAAGAAACGTCACGACGAAAGAAGACGAGTCACGTTTCCGTCGCATTCGAAAAGCGTATTGCGAATTCATGCCCGTAATTCGTTCGACATAATCATTGGGCTTCACTCGAACGTCTGTTTCCTCCGACCGAAAGATAATCTTCTCTCCACCGACAAGAACGGCTCTCTTGGATACGACCGGGGGCCGATTCGGTAGTTCTCGAACACTGAAGGTGTACGCCACCTCCAACTGACTCCCAGCCTGCTCCAAGAGTTGCCACTTTGCTCGGCACTCTTGGAACAGTTCGCGATCAACTTCAGCCGCTGGGCTGAGTCCCCCAATGACTGTCAGTCCACCCAGAGCCAAGACAAATCGCATGGAACGACCTTTCACGGGGAGTCTCAGGAGTATGGAGACATTAGAGTCGCTGCGTAAGAGCCAGGCTGCTTGACCTTAGTTAGTCTCTGACAGAGGCTTAGGCCGAAGTCGCCGTCTGCCGCACGAACCGCTCACTAACC
>JAKEEV010000050.1 GCA_022616395.1 Planctomycetia bacterium
CAACGTGTTCCAGATCCTTCTTCCCCTTCACGTCGATCTTCATCTGCGCGAGCTTCTTCACGATGTCTGCGACCGCGCTCTCCATTCCGCGCTTCATGAGCATCGGGTTGGTGCCCGCGACAACCGCCTTCAGCCCCTCGTTGAAGATCGCTTCGGCAAGAACGGTTGCGGTGGTGGTGCCATCGCCGGCCACGTCGCTTGTCTTCGATGCGACTTCCTTCACCATCGCCGCGCCCATGTTCTCGTAGTGGTCGGGGAGTTGAATCTCCTTCGCCACGGTGACCCCGTCCTTGGTGACGGTCGGGCTACCGAACGACTTCTGAATAATGACGTTGCGGCCCTTCGGCCCGAGCGTCACCTTCACCGCGCGCGACAGCTTGGCGATTCCGCGTTTCATCGCTTCGCGGGCTTCCTGATCGAATGCAATCTGCTTGGCGGCCATTCTTTACCTCGTGTTTGGTGTTTTGTGTTTAGTGTTTTGTGTTTGGTTCTTTGTTTTTTCGTGTTTGGTGTGTCGCGCTCAGGAACATCCCACCGAAGGCAAAACACCAAACACGAAACACCAAACACTACTCGATGACGCACAGCACATCGCCTTCGTGCATCAGGAGGATTTCGTCTCGTGCGGTTCGATCCTCGAACTCGTCTCCGGCCCACGCGGTAAAGAGCACCTTGTCTCCGATCTTCAGTTGCATCGGAACGCGAGTGCCGTCTGGTTTCATCTTGCCGGGGCCGACCGCGAGGACGGTTCCGCGCTGCGGTTTGTTCTGGGCGGTGTCGGGAAGCAGAATGCCGCCGGCTGTTTTGCCTTCGGCAGCTTCTCGGCGCACAACGATTCGGTCGGCGATTGGAATGAGAGCCATCGCTGGTCTCTGCTGAATGGGGAATGGTCCGGGACGCAATCCGGTGCGCGAGTCGCATGCAAGAAGCGTGCCCGCTGGACTTGGGCGTGCGAAGTGCTGAACTGAAAGCAACTTACGACGTTGATAGGGGGAACGTGAAAGGGTCATTCTGTCAGGATTGCGGGACGGACGGGAAGGGCGGCTGTCTCTTTGTCAGGGGCACGAAAGTAGTCGGCACACTCCGTGTGCCGTTACCTTTCTCTTTCAAAGCAGAAGAACGGCACACGGAGTGTGCCGACTACTTTTTCTTCTTGGCGGCTTTCTGAAGTTTGGTGACGAAAGCGGTGTGTTCGGGTGAGGCGATTCCCTGTTGCAGCGTCGCCAATACCTTTGCCATGTCGCCCGCGAGCAACGCGGGAACGTCCAGCCACAAGCCGGGGAACTGTTCGCTGCGGAGCGTGCCGTCCGAGTGCGGTTGAAGGGCAACGTACTTCTTCCGTTTGAGCGCGAACCAGTGAATCTCTTTCTCCTCCGTTCGCCAGATGAGGTATTCGGGCACGCCATCGGCCTGATACGCGTCGAACTTCTTGCCGAAGTCGCGTGAGCCGGAAGTGAACGAGATTTCGGCGAGTAACTCCGGCCTACCGTGAACGAACTTGTCAGCGCCGATGGTGGAGCCGCCTCCGCATTCAGGCAGAATGCGCAACACCGCGTCCGGTTCGAGGCCAGTCTCTTTGGAAGGGAGAATCGTCGTTACCGGGCTAAGCGCTTGCACACCGGGAGTGTGCGCGGAGTAAACTCCGAACCACGTCTGGAGTTGGTTATCCGGCTTCGCGTGACCGTCGGCACTGATTGGGGGCACAATCATCTCCTTGCCGTCTTGAATGACACGTCGCCGAGTGATGTGAACCACGCCCTGAAGCAGTTCGGCCGAATACACCTCTTTGTCTGCCGCATAGCGGCGCAGGAACTCATCGACACCCATGCAGTCGCCGTCGCGCAGAGGCGGAATCGGCTCCGGTTTGGGTTGTGGCTTCGGCTTCGTGATCTGAGCGGCCGACTTACCCATTGCGCACCTCCAATGCGAATCCGACTCCGGCTTCCGGATCTTCCGCAACGCTCGCGAAGCGAGTTAGACGCGCTCCACGATAATCGCGACGGCGTTTCCGCCTCCCAAGCAGAGCGAAGCCAGGCCATAGCGCTTGTTGTAGCGCTTCAGAGCGTGGAGTAGCGTAACCAGCACGCGTGCGCCGCTTGCTCCGATCGGATGGCCCAGCGAGATCGCGCCTCCCTGGACGTTCACCTTCGCTTCGTCGAGGTTCAAGCCCTTGCCGCACGCGAGCATCTGAGACGCGAACGCTTCGTTCAGTTCAAACAAGTCGATGTCGGAGATTGCCAGCTTCGCTTTCTCGCACGCGGATTTCACCGCAGTCACTGGCGCGATGAAGATGTCCTTCGGATGAACTCCGCTCATGGTGTAGCTCAGGATGCGGGCCATCGGCTTCGCTCCGTTCTTCTCCACGAAGCGTCCAGACGCAACCACGACCGCCGCTCCTCCGTCAGAGAGTTGAGACGCGTTCCCCGCGGTCACGGTGCCATCGGCGCGGAACACCGGGCGGAGTTTCGTCAATCCTTCGGCCGTTGTGTCGGCACGAATGCCCTCGTCGCGTTCGACAGGAGGAATCGGCTTCTTGCCGGTCGCGGGGAACGTCACTGGTACAACTTCCTCCGCGAATGCTCCCCTTGCCCACGCAGCCGCTGCGCGCTGATGACTCTGAGCCGAGAAGCGATCCTGTTCGCTTCTCGAGACTTCACACTTTGTCGCGATGTGTTCCGCGGCCTCGCCCATTGCCCAGTTCTCGAACGGGCACCACAGCCCATCGTGAACCAGAGCATCGACCGTCTTCTGATCGCCGTACTTGTAACCCTGCCGGATGCCTTGAAGGAGGAACGGAGCGCGGCTCATGCTCTCCATGCCGCCAGCCACGACCAAGTGAGCATCACCGGCGCGAATGCTCTGCGCCGCGAGCATCACCGCCTTTAACCCGGAGCCGCAGACCATATTCGTTGTGTGAGCGGGAACTGTGTCGGGGATTTTCGCTCGCAGAGCTGCCTGTCGAGCCGGTGCTTGTCCCACTCCGGCTTGAACGACGTTGCCCATGATGACGTCTTCGACCTGATCCGGTTGCACCTTCGCTTTCTGAAGTGCGGCTTCGATTGCAATTGCTCCGAGTATCGGTGCGGGCACGTCGGCGAGTCCGCCGAGGAACTTCCCGATCGGCGTGCGCATCGCGGAGAGGATGAAAGCGTCCATGTTAAAGCCCTCAACTTGAGTGGGAGAGGATCGCTATTCCATGATATGCGAATCACACGTAAGAAAAGAAGAACGGCCGGGTGGTTGCCCGGCCGTTCGCGCTGCGTGTTACTTTTTCGGCGGCTCGTGCGAGAAGATGTAAGCGATCCGCCAGATTTTCTGTTCACCCGGCTTGAGTTCAATCGCCAGGAACGGCTCTGGGCAAATAGTCGTCTTCATTCCCCAGATTTTGAGCTTCGAGAAGGGTTGAGGTTGGAAGACCTGAACCCGCACACCGCTCGGCGCATGTCGTAGATTGAATCCCCTGTGAACTACTTCCTCTGGATCGAAACCAGTCAATTCTGCCATCACGAACCCCTCGGTCAGCTTCTCCTTGAAATGGAGTTCCTTTCCCTTCACCTCGACCAATTCAGCAAACTTCCCTCGAATGTCTTTTGGCTTCACATCGAACCCGAATGTGATTGAGTAGTTCGGCCCGATCGGGTCGGCGTCCACGTTGAAGAAGTTGTGGTTGTAGAAGTCCGTCGTGATTGGCTTCGTGCCGGTGTTCTTGAGCCGATGGTCGATTAACACCTCCGGTCTCTCCCGATGGAGATCGATGACCTTCCGGTATTCGTAATCGTAGCCCGACGGGTGCGACACTTTCATCTCCCAGCCAACGGCAAGTTCTTGTCTGCCGAAAGCATCCTTCGGGATCTCGATCCGCTTCCACTCCGCAGGCTTCACGATCTTGTACTTCTTTGCGAAGCTGTATTTGTCTTCCTTTGGCTTCTCCAGTTCGCCGACGCCGATCTTGAGGAACGTCTCGCCCACCTTCGCGTCGTCGTAACCGAGCGGCTTCTCGATGCCGAACTCCTCGCATGGGCCGATGACGTCGTCGTGGTTGGTTGGGTCGTGCTTGTCCTTCCACGACCCGAAGATTTTGTGACCCGCGAACTCGATCTCGCCGAACACACCCGCGTGATCGAACCTTGTTCCGCGATAGAAGCCCTTCTTCGCGTCCACTTCGTAAACCTTCACCTTCAACTTGTCGTTCTTGAGGATGATGTGCGGGTAATCGTCCGCCGCGAATGCTGAACCAGTAAACAGCAACAGGCAGAGAGTGAAGAGGGAGCGCATCGGAAGTCCTCCTGAGTGAGGGCGAGTGTAACCCATCCGCGGATGTGACGCACCTTACTTCTCGCATCGCCGAACCGTACTCTATTCTCCACGGACGATTTCTAACTGCACGAGGGCTGCATGTTCGCGCGACGAGATTACATCCGCGACTCCATGATGATCCCGCCCGGCACCGGAGAGGCCGCGGTGGTTAATGTGATTGTCGAGATTCCCAGTGGTTTCGTTCCTCGCTGGGCAATGTCCGCGACTGACCTCTCACATTTCCGACCTGAGTCACTTCCCCGAATCGCGCATTCTCGGATGTAGCGCGAAGGTACCTGTTGTGGCGCGGATGTCGGTTCTGCTGACACTTCCTGGCTACTCTTGGTGGTTCTCATCCATCCTTAAGCTCGCTCACAGAAACCAGAAGTCCTCTCGTGGTGTTGATAGGTTGCCGCCACTCCGCCCTGAGTTGCGCGTCCTGACTCTTTGAGCGTCAACCGACTCGCGGGATGACGCGACACTCCGGGAGGGAGATCATGTCCAGTTCATCCATCTCGCGCGCTCAGCGTGCCGCTCCACTGCGCTTGGAAGCACTCGAAGATCGCACCACACCGACATTCCTTGCCCGACCCGCACCGGGGATCATCAACATCAATGGCGTCAACCAGCCGGCGGGCGGGTTAAGTCTGGCGATTGGTAACGTGATCCCGGATGCGTTTAACGCGGCGGTCAACGAGTACGTCACCGGAACGGGTCCAGGAGTGGAATCGCTGGTGCGCATCTTTGATCTGTTCGGGAATCAAGTCGGCAGTTTCGTTCCGTTCCCGGGGTTTCGCGGAGGCATCAATGTGGCGGTCGGTGATGTGGTGGGCAGTGGAACACCAGAGATTGTTGTTGGGATTGCCCAGAATGGTCCGCCACACGTGAAGGTGTTTACTCCCGCGGGGCAATTAGTGGCCAGTTTCTATGCATTCGACCCCGCGTTTATGGGCGGAGTGAACATTGCGACAGGAAACGTACTTGGCGGAATTGGCAGCGGGGGATTTGGTGGCGGAAACAGTCAGTTCAAGCAGGAGATCATCATCGGAGCCGCGGCCGGGAACTCTCCGCACGTGGTTGTGACCGACCCCTCCGGCACTTACTTGAGGAGTTTCTTCGCCTTCGACGCGGCTTACTTGGGCGGCGTGACCGTTGCCGCGTCGAGCATCGATACCGCGCGCACGCCGGGTTCTGGTGGGTTCCCGGGCGGTGGCCCGCGCCCGCCGGACACGAACTCGTTTGCCGAGATCATCATCGGTGCCGCGACGGCGGTTCCGCACGTGAAGATTTTTAGTGTCTGGCAAGGCGGGCAGACAGAACTCCAGTCGTACTATGCGTTCGACCCAGCCCTCGGGCAAGGACTCACAGTTGCCGCGGGAAGCACCGATGGCAATCGCGGAGCCGAGATTTACGCCGGACTGGTTGGCTCCTCTCGCATCCGCGCTTTCAGTGGAGCAACTCAGTTACTTCTGACTGACTTCACCGCCTTCCCACAAGGCTACTCGCGGGTGGTGAACATGGCGATTGGTAATGTGGGGGTCTTCGATCCACGCGACGATGACGATGGTGGATTTGGTGGTGGATTCGGCAACCCGTTCTTCAACACACAGGACTTATCCGTGGTGGCCGGCGACGCGGCGTTCCAGCAAGTTCCTCGATACTTCCGCGGGCTGCTCAACTCGGCCGCCGGTCGCAACGGCCCGTGATCGAACCTCGTTCCGACCGAAGCCCTTTTTCGAGTCCACATCTGCGACTTGCGCCACTTCCCGGAACTGCTCCGGTTATTGGGTGTGGCGCGAGAAGACTCCCTTTTGCGCGGATGTCGCTTCTACTTACACTCAAACTCAAGTCATTGACTATTTTCATACCTGACTCATTGTTGTTCCCGAAACCGGCGGTATCCTGACGGCGTTGAGTTGCACCCTGATACGCCTGCCGGCCTCTCCGGAGTGAGACATGCCCAAATCATCCACGTCAAATGCCGCTCGTTCGGCGAAACTCGCGGTCGAGTGCCTGGAAGATCGCACCACACCGACGTTCATTGCCCGGCCCGCGCCGGGAGTCATCAACATCAACGGCGTCGTGCAGCCGACAGGCGGGCTGAGCGTTGCGGCGGGCGACCTGTTCCCCGACGCGCTCCCCTTCGGCTTCGCTCAGAACGAGTACGTGACCGGCACTGGCCCTGGAGTCGAGGGACTGGTCCGCATCTGGAGCCTCGACGGGGCGCTGCTCGGCCAGCTTGTCCCGTTCCCGGGGTTCACCGGGGGCATCAACGTGGCCGTTGGTGATGTAGTCGGCGATGGCGAGATGGAACTCATCACGGCGGTCGCGGCAAACGGTCCGCCGCACGTGAAGGTGTTCAACTCCAGTGGTCAATTGCTCGGCAGTTTCTTCGCGTTCGACCCGGGGGTCCTCGGTGGCGTTAACATCGCGGTCGGCAATGTGCTCGGCGGGATTGCGGCCGGTGGGTTCAGCGGTGGCTTGGTGAGCAGCGCGTTCAAGCAGGAGATCATCATCGGGGCCGCCGCGGGCGGCTCCCCGCACGTGGTCGCGACCAACGCCACGGGCACCGTGTTGCGCAGCTTCCTCGCCTTCGACCTGGGATATCGAGGCGGGGTGACGGTGGCCGCCGGCAGCATCGACACGGAGCGTGTGGCCACGTTCCCCTTGAGCGGGTCGGACACGAACTCGTATGACGAGATCATCGTCGGGGCCGCGACCGCTGTGCCGCATGTGAAGGCGATTGAGGTTTGGACCGGGGCGATCACCGAGCGGCTCTCGTTTTTCGCGTTCGACCCGGCCATCCAGCAGGGGGTAACAGTCGCGGCCGGAAGCACCGACAACCGCCAGGGGGCCGAGATCTTCGTGTCGCGGATCGTCCCCCCAACCTCCTCGATTCCGCCGATTGTCCGTGTGTTCAACGGCGCCGGGCAGTTCGGGCTGGAATTCGCCCCGTTCCCGCCCACCTACTCGCGGGTGGTGAACATGGTCGTTGCGTACCTCACGCCCGCGAATCGGGGTCCGAGTTTCTACGACCCGTCGGACGACGACTCGTCGGTCGGCAACAGCAACTTCGACTTCCTCACGCAGGACCTGGCGATTGTGACCGGCGACGGGCCGTTCCAGCAAGTGCCGCGGTACTTCATCGGGCTTCCCAGCGCTCCGGCTGGTGCCTCCGGCCCGTAAGCGACATCGTCTCACCACGCGCTCCCGACAGCCGCCGAGGTTCGGCGGCTGTTCGCATTTTTTTGGACTGTTGCGCGCTTCATGTGATGGGCGAGGACCACCGGCGCATGAGAAGTGAGCGGCCGGCGGTCCAGATGGTGTTAGAGCGCTCTTCGAGTTCGTGTGGCGTGTCTTAACGAGCCGCGACCGCCAGGGAGCGGTTAAGACTTCCCGCTCCCTGGCGGTCGCGGCTCGTTCGGTCGCTTCACTATCGTGAAATGCGCTCTAGCGGGTGCCGGCGAAGAACGAATCGGCGAGCGTGAAATCCTGACCGTCGAAGACCATCACGTGCGAGAGTCCCTGCGTCTCGCGGATCGCGACCAGTTCGGCGCTCGCGTCGCCGGAGTATCGGCTCGCCTGCACCGTCAGGCGCTCCATCGAAAGTGGGTTGAACGCGATGAAATCGGCCCGCACCGCCTTCGTCTGCATGTCGAGGACGCGCACCCGTGGCCCCTGCGAGACCAGCAGGTCCGCGATCCCATTGAGATCCAGATCAGCGGCCGAGATGCTGAACTCGGGCCAGGCCCCCGGCCCGGTGGCGAAGAATGAATCACGCGCTGCCAGCGTCGCCGCATCGAAGACCATGACGTGGACACCCAACCCGCCGTCGGCCGCGGTGATGAGTTCGCTGCGCCCGTCGCCGGTTGTATCAGCCACGGACACCGCGACCGACCCCAGGTATCCCTGGTACACGTAGGCGCTAAACGTCAGTTCACCCGTGACGCCGTCGAACACCTTCACGTGCCCGCCGAACTTGGCCGAAACGATAATGTCCCCGACCCCGTCGTTGGTCAGGTCGCCGATGCCCACGTTGATGGGACCTACGTACCCCTCGAACCCGTAAAAGCTGCGGAGTTCGGTCCCGGTCGTGCCGTCGAACACCTTGACGTGCCCACCGAACGTCGCGGCAGTGACCATGTCGGCGACCCCGTCCCCGGTCACATCTCCCGCGGCGGCCACGATCCCGCCGAGGAACCCAGGGTGTGGGTTCAGCGCGAGCTGAGTCGTGCCACCTGGGCCGAGCATCCGGACCACCTCTGTTCCGACCGGCGCGTTCACCACGATGGGCGGCACCGGACTCATGTTGAACATCCTCGCGACGTTCAGTCGGCCCCCGGTGGACACCAGCCCGGTCAGCCCGCTGATCTTGTCGACCGAACGCTTCAGTACGTTGACCACCTGATCGTAGCTGAGGGTCGGGTTCGCGCTCCAGTACAGCGCGAGGGCACCGGCCACCTGCGGGGACGCCATCGATGTGCCGTCGTAGGTATCGTAGCCGTCCACGGTCCCGTCCGAGTCGAGGGCCGATGGTACGGTACTCAGGATGCCCACGCCGGGCGCGCCGAGGGTGACCGAGGTGGCCCCGTAGTTCGAGAAGTCGGCCAGCGCATCGTTACTGTCGGTGGCCGCCACGGTGATCACGTTGTTGCGCACCTGCGAGAAGTTCGCCGGGTAGTTCGGTAGGCTGTCGTTGTTCGTGCCATCGTTCCCAGCAGCCGTGACGTAAATCTGGCCGGCGAATTCCGCCTGGGCGATGGCCCTCGCTTCCGCGAGGCTGGTGGTCGCGCCG
>JAKEEV010000454.1 GCA_022616395.1 Planctomycetia bacterium
CGGAAACTTGAGCGGTTCAACCTGATCGAGATCGCGACCCGCTCCGCTGGTAATGAGTCCGACGCAACCGAACGCCTTGTAAGTCGTACACATGACTTCGCCGAAGGTCGCCGCGACCGGCGGATCGTCGAGATCCTGGAACACGACGACCTTTGGGCCGGGTGTCCTGGCGAGCAATTCCACTTGCGCTCCGAGTCCCATGTAGGTATCTCCTCCGCGAGGAGGAGCACCCGCGCGGAACGTCGCGGTGCTGGCGAACCCAACCATCGGCGGAAGGGAAGGGTAGCTCCCCTGGATGCGGGCATCGGTGTAGCCGACAATGCGCGACCGGCACTCGAAGAGTTCCAGCACGTTGCAGACAGTCGGCGTGTCGTACTTGCGGAGTTCCTCAAGCACGTTCGCGGGGATTTCCGTGGGCATGGCTGTCCTGGGATGAGGGGAATCCTGAGTCTTTTGTTTCCGGTCTTTTATATTGCGACTGAAGCCTTCCCGGAGTATTCTTCGTGTGTCAGTCGGAGTGTGAATCTCCGACTTCTGCCGGTTGATTCCCACCTACTTTACCCCTCTCACCGGGGCGTTTCCGCCATGCTGAGTATTCCATTCGGTTCTGTCCGATTCTGTGACGGCATCTCGCGCCGCAACTTTTTGCGTGTTGGCGCGTTGTCGTTTGGAGCCTTTCACCTCACACTCGCCGATGTTCTCCGCGCTGAAGCCGCTGCGAAGAAGAACGACCCGTTCGCACGTACGCAGCACAAGGCGGTGATTAACATCTTCCTCGGCGGCGGGCCACCGCACCAGGATATGTGGGAGATCAAGACGCAGGCTCCTAAGGAGATTAAAGGCGAGTTCAATCCGATCAACACGAGCGTCACCGGCGTTCAGATCGGCGAGTGCTTCCCGCGAATCGCGTCGATGGCCGACAAGTTCGCATTCATCCGCTCGGTGGTGGGCGCTCGAGACGGTCACGACGCGGTGCAGTGTACGACCGGCTGGCTGAAGCAATCGCTGGCGGCAATCGGCGGTCGACCAAGCATCGGCAGTGTCGCGATGAAGTTGCAAGGGAGTGTCGATCCGAGCGTTCCTCCGTTCATTGGTCTGGCGGACAAAACTCAGCACATGCCGTGGAGCGATGCGGGTCAGGTTGGCTTCCTCGGAAGCACTTACGGCCCGTTCAAGCCAAGCGGCCCGGACATGGCGAACATGGTTCTCAACGCGGCGAACAAGGACCACTTGCCCGACCGCAAGAAGCTGCTCGCGGGCTTCGACGACATGAAGCGCGATCTCGATCACGCGGGTGGCATCAAGGGAGCGGATGCGGCCACCGAACGCGCCTTTGACGTGCTGACTTCAAACAAGCTGGTCGAAGCCCTCGATCTCTCGAAGGAAGACCCGAAGATTCGCGACCGCTATGGAGACGGGAAACCTTACAAGTACCAGTTCGACGGAGCACCAACGGTCAACGAACACCTTCTGATTGCCCGTCGGCTGGTGGAAGCAGGCGCCCGAGTCGTTACGCTGAGCTTCGGCCGCTGGGACAGCCACGGGAAGAACTTCGACCTTGTTCGCGACCACGGAGCGAAGCTCGATCAGTGCCTCACAGCGCTCGTGGAAGATTTGGACGTTCGCGGGATGCTCGATGATGTGACGGTGATCGCGTGGGGCGAGTTCGGCCGCACTCCGAAGATCAACGGCGGAGCAGGACGCGACCACTGGCCGCAAGTGAGCTGCGCGATCCTCGCGGGTGGAGGAATGAAGACCGGTCAGGCGATTGGCAGCACCGACCGCAACGGAGGACTGGCGAAGGACCGCCCGGTGAGCTTCGGTGAAATCTTCGCGACGCTTTATCACAACATGGGCATTAACCCCGAAACAA
>JAKEEV010000455.1 GCA_022616395.1 Planctomycetia bacterium
ACCGTAGGAAGTTGGCTGAGGTGGGCTGAAAACACCATGCCCTCTCCCCTCTCCCAACTCGAAACTACTGGTAACCGAGCGGGTGGAGCTTCCACCCGCTCGGTTACCCTCGCGGTTCGCCTTCTTGTTGCTCACTATCGTTCGCAACCCGCTCGCGGAGCGAGCGGACCACACTCAAGACGGCCTACTTCACGCCATCTCCAGCGCAATCCGGTTCTCTGGAGCGAGTCCGCCGAAGAACGGCACAGTAGCAGCCAACTCTTTGCGCACAAGCGCGGGTTGAACCAGTCCGCGGCGACCGAGCAAGTCGAAGGCAATCTGAAGCTCACTCCGAGCCTCGACCGGCGGGCGCACGGCTCGCGCGAACGTCTGGAGGTAGTTCGCCTGGTTCACGAACGTGCCATCTTTCTCGAAGACGGTCGTCGCGGGGAGAATGTACCTTGCTTGAGCCGTGACGAGCGTTGGGAGGATGTCTTGCGCGACGAGCAGCGCCGGTGCTTGCCAGTCTGCCGGTGCGCAGGCTTCCAGATGCTCTTTCACCGGATAGCCGCCCGCGAACCACATCGCCAAGAGTTCTTCCTTCGCCACATCCGAAAACGAAATCACTTCACCTTGAAGGCGCTTCAGCACAGCCTCAACGCCAAGACGATTCGGGCACTTCTCGGCTCGAATGGTGAATGTGACTGGCTCGATTGGTTCGCCCTTCACATTCTTGGGATACTTATCGTCGATTCCGATGATTGGAACTGGTCCCAGCACCAGTCGAACACCGGGCGAAAGAGCTTTGAAGTAGATGCCGAGCAGGAACGCTTCTTCCGCGGTGAGAAACGGAGAAAGCACAGCCACGACGCCCTTCGGATTGTGTTTCACCGCGCCGGCGAGTTCCTGCTTCAGTTGCGGAAGAATCGTGCTCCACGGCAGCGGCTTGAATCGCCCTTCGGTCTTCACAACGGGCCGCACGAACCGCTCACCGGAGTTCGCGTGATGGTAGCCGTAGCGCCCGTCGTCGCAGATGAAGTGCCCCTGAGCGTTCGGATTGTGCCGCGCTCGAATGCGATACACGATGTCCTTGTTCGCATCAACGAAGGTGCTACATCCGGTGGAGCAATGGTTGCAAACGCCCTCGGTCTCTTTCAGATACCAGACGCGTTGCTTGTAAAGAAAGTCCTTGCTTCCCAGCGCTCCGACCGGGCACAGATCAACGACGTTGCCCGCGAGCTTGTTCTCCAGTGGCCGGCCGGGGAAGATGTCGATCTCTTCGTGATGCCCGCGACCGGTGACCAGCAGTTCCGAGGTGCCGCTGATCTCGCGTGTGAATCGCACGCAGCGCGTACACATGATGCAGCGGTCGGTGAATAGCGTGATCGTACTCGATAGGTGCGGCTTGTTTGGCGGTGTGTTCTTCTCATCCACCATCCGCGACTCAGACCGGCCGTATTTGTAAGAGAAGTCCTGGAGCTTGCACTCGCCAGCCTTGTCACACACCGGACAATCGAGCGGGTGGTTGATGAGCAGCCCTTCGAGCGTATCGGCTTGCGCTTTCTTCGCCCGTTCGCCGACCGCTGCGGCTTTGGTGTAAGCCGGATCGTAGGGAAGTGCGGGATAGAGCGTGTCGCGCTTGTCGTATTCGCCGGTGACAATGACTGTTCCGTCCTTCACGGGCGTCTGACAGCCGGGAAGCACCTTCGGTTGCATCGTCACCTTGCCGTCTTTCAACTCGCCCATTTCGACAAGGCACATTCGGCAACTCGCGACGACGGAAAGCGCTTCGTGCCAGCAGTAGTGAGGCACGAACACGCCCGCGAGTTCCGCCGCCTGAACGCAGTTGAGCTTCTTGGTGCCGATCTCGACCGGCTTGTCGTTGACGTAAACCGTCGGCATGTGCAAATCCGCTCGTAATCAAGAGAACTAACCACAGAGACGCAGAGACACAGAGAAAACACAAATACAGAGAACAGATTTGAACTGAACTCTGTTTTCTCTCTGTCTTTTGTTTTCTCTGTGTCTCTGTGTCTCTGTGGTTAATTCATGTGTTCCGTGATGTCACTGTCCTTGCAGGCGCTGGAGGAGTTGGGCCGCGGTGAGCGTCTCGACTCCGTTTTGACTGACGACCAGTCCGCCGTTGAGCAGAGCGTTCGCTTCGTAAGCCCAGACGCTTTCGCGCTGGGTGGAGCCGGTCAGGATGATCGTTCCGTCCTTCACCAGCGGTGCCGCCTTTGACTTTGCTTCGACGAGAGCCGCGTAGGTCGTCTGGATGTCCGGCATCTTTCCCGTTGCCCCGGAGCGGTCGTTGATGAAGATGAAGATTTCCTGCATGTCGGCCTTTTCGACCCGCTTGGCCGGAACCGCAGGCTGAGCGACCGGCGGCTTGACTGGCATCGGCTGGAGGACTCCACCGGGTGGCGGCTTGGGTGGCGGATTCGGCCCGCCCATCGGGTTCGGTTGTGGGTTCGGGACTGGCATCGGTCCTGGACCCGGACCCGGTTGCGGAATCGGTTGCACGCCGGGATTGGGCACAGGCGCGACGGAGTTCGGAGGAAGGGGATTGATACCGTAATTGGGCTTGCCGGGTGTGTTCTCGATCGGCAGTTCATTCGGGCCCAGCGGCTCCTTCTTCTTGATCCAGTTCGGACCATCGTCCTTCTTGTCCTTCTTCTTGGAAACCTTCGTGTTCGGCTCCGGCGTCGGCGGTTGCGGCTTGGCTTTGGCGACTTCGGTCGGCTCGGTGTTCTTCGCGGTCTTCTTCGCGCAGCCGACCAACAGACACAACGCGGTCAGAAGCAATAACGTCCGCATGGTAAACCCTCTTGCTTTGACTTCAGTGTACTCCGGCCATCGCGAGCGACTTGGCGTACTTGCTCTTGGTGCCAGCCTTGATCGCGGACTCGAACTCGTCGCGGAACTTGCGAATCGCGGTCTTCACTGGCCAGCCGGCTCCGTCCGCCAGTCCGCAAATGGTCGTACCTGGCATGATCCCAATTCGGTCGCCAACATCAATCAGAATGTCGAGATCTTCTTTACGACCTTGCCCGCGACGCATCCGGTCCATGATCTTGAGCATCCAGCCGGTGCCCTCGCGACACGGTGTACATTGCCCGCAGCTCTCGTGAGCGAAGAACTGGCAAGTGTTGTGAAGCACGTCGATCATACTGGTCTGGTCGTCGATTACTGTTACGGCCGCGGTGCCCAAGCCGAGACAATCCGCCTTGCCCGGCCCGGCGAAATCCAGCGGGATGTCGTATTCGGTCAGGTCGGAGTCTTTGAGCTTCGCATCGCAGCGAATGTAACCCATGCTGAGTCCGCCGGGATTCACTGACTTCGCCTTTCGGCCCTTCCAGACTCCTCCTCCGTGCTTCTCGACGAGTTCGCGAATGGTCACACCCATCGGCAGTTCCACGCAGCACGGCTTCTCGACGTGACCGGCGAGGGTGTAAAGCTTCGGGCCGTAGCTGCCGGGGTCGCGTGGGTTCTTCGGATCGGGAGGAACACCGAGCGACTTGAACCACGGCACTCCCAGCTTGATGATTTGCGTGACGCACGCGAGCGTCTCGACGTTATTCACAATCGTCGGCTTGCGAAACGCGCCTTCGACCGCGGGGAACGGAGGTTTGATACGCGGCCATGCGCGTTTGCCTTCGAGCGATTCAATCAAGCCGGTTTCTTCGCCGCAGATGTATGCCCCGGCCCCACGATGGAGCACAATATCCAGATCGAAGCCGCTATTGAGGATGTTCTTGCCTAACAACCCCGCCGCGTAGAGTTCATCGACCGCGGCCTGCGTGTTACGGAACGAATCGCCATATTCATATCGAATGTAGTAGTACGCGCATTTCGACTTGATCGCATAACACGCGAGCATGATCCCTTCGAGGACCTGATGCGGGTCGCGTTCCATCAGGATGCGGTTGTTGTAAGTACACGGCTCGGATTCATCCGCATTCACGGCAAGAAAGATCGGCCCAGGGTGCCCTTTGGGAAGGAACGTCCACTTCAACCCACAGGGGAAGCCCGCTCCTCCGCGACCGCGCAGCCCGGAATCTTTCACCTGAGCGACGACATCGGCGGGCTTCTTCTCCTTGAGCACGCGCGCAAAGGTTTCATAGCCGCCATCCGCGTGGTAGCCTTCCAGCTTGCCGCTGTCGGGCTTATCAATGCGAGCCAGGAGTACGGGTTCGTA
>JAKEEV010000456.1 GCA_022616395.1 Planctomycetia bacterium
GCCCAAGAACAGAGCGCGGACGCGCGATCTCGGAAGCCGCACGCACTATTACCCGGCAACCAGGCCACCTGAAGTTGTCGCGTCCAGCGAGAAGTCTCGAAGAAAGAGTTCAAGACATTTCTGCTCTTGTCTTCCTTTTGTGCCTCGTGTGCTTTTTTGTGGCCATTCCGTTCTTCTCTGCCGACGATGTCGGGTCGCCAAACTCAATCATCTGAAGTCGCTTGCGGATGCCATCGGCGTACTGTTCGGATAGCTCGATGCCGAGGTAATTGCGGCCGAGTTTCTTCGCGACCGCGAGCGTTGTGCCGCTCCCGGCGAACGGATCGAGTACCAAATCCTTCTCCTTCGTCGCGACCCGGATGATTCGCTCCAACACGGCCTCCGGCATCTGGCACGGGTGACCCGTTCGTTCCTTGAAAGTTCCGCAGACGCGCGGAAGGTACCACGTATCCGCTTCCGGCTGGAAATGCTCGTCGCTCTCTTGTGGACGCAACACCCACGTATCATCCGGCAGCTTGCCGACGGGATTCGCACGGCGGTCGGCGTAAGTTGTCATGCGCGCCGAAGGCACGCGAACTTCATCGGGGAAGAACTTGTAGTTCCGCGCGTCTCGAACGTAGTAGAGAATGTGAGCGTGCGAGCGGTTGAACTTCTTGGTGCAAGAGACTCCGAACGTGTAATGCCAGATGATCCAGTTGCGCATGGTGAGGCCAAGCGCATCGAGCTTCACCTTGTGTTCGGCCACAAACTCGTCTCCAATCGCCAGGAAGAGTGATCCATCAGGCTTCAGCACGCGAACCGCCTCCGCGAGCCACTTGTCGGCCCACGCGAGGTAGTCTTTCTTCCCGCGGCGGTCATCGTACACATCGTATTCATAGCCGATGTTGAACGGCGGATCGGCGAAGAGCAAGTCGACGCGCTCGTCAGGCATCTTGCCGAGAACTTGAATGCAATCGCCCTCGATCACGTCATTCACCCGCATCGGCAACGCCCTTTCTGAGTACAACCGCGTAACTTTCGCCTATCCGCAAGTTTGGAATAGTCGGGAGATTCGCGCGAGTCCGTTTTATGCGCGGGAACGCGAATGGCACGCGCGGAGGGCAATCTGTAGCGGTCGCGCGGAGTGTGAGGGCAATTTGGGCTGGCGGGGAAGGATGCCCGACGGTAATCTCCCGCGGCTTCTGGCTCACGCAAGACGGAGCCTATTCGCGTTGGGATCAGGGATGCTGCGTCATTTGTCTGCCGTCTGGAGCGCCAGGTACTTTTTGCTGGCTCTGGTGAAGCTGGATTTGCGGCTGCGCTATCGGCGCTCGATGCTGGGCATCGGCTGGTCGCTGTTGAACCCAATCGCAATGACGATTGTGTTCACGGTGGTCTTCAGCCAGCTCTTCGGCGACGGCGATCCGGTCGGTTACGCTGCCTTCGCGCTCGCGGGGCTGGCTGTGTGGGGCTTTCTGCGCGACGCGGCCACTCAGGGAAGCAAAGCGCTCTTGATGAGCGAGGCGTACATTCGCCAAAGTCCGCTCCCGTACACCGTCTACACATTGCGAACCGTACTGGGGCAGGCGATTCATTCCAGTCTGGCACTTGTGGTGGTGGTTGCGCTCGTGGTGTTCTGGAAAAGCGATGCGAGTGTCTTCCTGGGGCTGTTAGTCGCGCTGCCTGGGCTTGTGCTGGTGCTGATATCGGCCTGGGCCATCGCGACCATCGCGGCGTTCGCCACCGCGTTCTTTCACGACACCGCTCACTTGCTAGAAGTCGGCTGCCAGATCGGTTTCTTCCTCACGCCGCTCATGTATCGCAGAAGTATGCTCGATGATCGGGGGCTGGGCTGGCTGGTGGACATCAACCCGGTCAACCATTACCTGGCGCTCATTCGCGATCCGCTGCTCACCGGGCATTTCCCACCAGGCGAGTGGTACGTGTCTGGATTCATACTCACGGTGGCTTTGGTTGGTCTGGCGGTCGGTACGGTCGGCTGGCTTCAGAAGAAAGTGATCTTCCACCTGTGACCGATAGTAGTCCTCACGCTCCGCGTGAGGTGCTTTCCTCACGCGGAGCGTGAGGACTACTATCCTCCGAGTCTCTGCTCATGGCGAAGATTGAACTTGTTAACGCATCGATCACGTTCAAGACTCATCAGCGTAAGCGCGTGAGCTTGAAGGAATACTTGCTGCGCGGGCTGTTCCGGCAGTCGGTGAACCCCGTCATGCAGGTGCGGGCACTCGATAACATCAATCTCTCCGCACGCGACGGTGAACGCATCGGCGTGATCGGTCACAACGGTGCTGGCAAAAGCACCCTCTTGAAATTGCTCGCGGGGATCTATCCCACCACCGGCGGCACGCGAGAGGTCGAGGGACGAATCTGTTCGCTGTTCGACATCACGCTTGGCTTCGAGGTTGAGGCAACGGGATGGGATAACATTCTCTATCGCGCCTACTTGCAAGGAGAAACTCCGCGCAGCATCCGCTCCAAGATGAACTCAATCGCGGAGTTCTCCGAACTCGGTGCCTTCCTCAACATTCCAGTGAGGAACTATTCCGCGGGGATGATGATGCGGTTGGCGTTCTCCATCGCCACCTCGATTGACCCGGACGTGCTCTTGATCGACGAGGTGCTCGCGGTCGGCGACCTGGCGTTCCAGGCGAAGGCGAAAGCCCGGATGCGCGAACTGATGTCAACCGCTCGGCTCATGGTGATCGTTGCCCACGAACTCGATACGATCCGCGAAATGTGTACGCGAGTGCTCTGGATGAGGCACGGGCAAGTGGTGATGCAAGGTCCGCCGAACGAAGTGGTGGACGCCTATATCGCGGCGATGAGTGCCACTTGCGCCCCACAAACACAGGCCGCGTAAGAGGGTGGCATTATTGGAATCAAACCCACCTCACCCGCCGCTATTCGCGGAGCGAAGCGCTCCGCGGCGGCGACCTCTCCCCCGCCGTGCGGGGGAGAGGTGGGGGTTTTTGCAATTTCGATGAGCTACACGGAATGTGCAACCGCGCCCACCTCGCCCCCGCCGTGCTGGGTTGAGAGGTCGCCACTGACGACAGTCTGCGTCAGTCGTAACGGCGGGTGGGGGCTTACAAAGCATCTCCACAGTATGACGAGAGGAAGTTGTTCGTGCGCGTGCTGTTCAATGGAGTCACGGCACTCAAACCGAAGACCGGCATCGCTCACGCCGCCGCGAACCTTCACCGCGCGCTGGTTGACACATTTCCCACCGACACATTCTGGCTCTATCCTGGTGAGCGCATTGCGCGACTCGCGCGCAGATTCTTCTCCTCTGGCGGAAAGCAAGCGAACACGTCCGCGAAGTCCGGCAGACTCAAGACGCTGGCAAAGTCCGCGCTCGGAGCAGTCGCGAAGCTCGGGTACGGAGCACACTTCCAGGCTACCGCGCGCCTCGGACGCTTCGATCTGTACCACGAGCCGAATTTCGTGCCCTTCCGCACCGGGTTGCCGCTTGTGGTTACAGTTTTCGATCTCTCCGTGTTGCTCTTTCCTCAGTGGCACCCCGCCGAACGAGTGAAAGCTCACGAGCAAGCCTTCGCGCGTGGGATCGCGCGAGCCGATCACGTTCTCGTTGGCACCGAAGCCGTGCGCGCGGAAGCTCAACGACATCTGGGACTGTCACTTGATCGCGTGACCGCGATGCTCTGCGGAGTTGGACCGCAATTCAAACCGCAACGCGCGGAAGTCATCGCAGCGATGCGCGCCAAGCACAATCTTCCGTCTCGATACACCCTCTATGTCGGGACCATCGAACCGCGGAAGAATATCGGGCTGCTTCTGCGCGCCTTCTGCGATCTGCCGAGTGAGTTGCGCGCGGCGTGTCCGCTGGTGCTGGTTGGCGGATGGGGCTGGAAGTCCGACACCGAGCGCGAATACTTCCACTCCGACGCGCGGCATCGCGGGGCAATTCACATCGGCTACGTTCCCGATGAAGACTTGCCCGCGCTCTTCGCGGGGGCGGAGGCGCTGCTGTATCCGAGCTTCTACGAAGGATTCGGGATGCCGCCGGTGGAAGCGATGGCTTGCGGCACGCCCGCGGTCACTTCCACCGCCGACGCGGTTTGCGAAGTGGTTGGCAAGCACGCTCTGAAACTCAATCCGAACGACTTCGCTGGCTGGCGAGATGTGCTCAAGCAAATCGCGCTTGAGCCTTCGTTCCTGAACGACTACCGCAAACGCGGACCAGCTCACGCGGCCACCTTCACCTGGGAAGCCTGCGCGCGGATTACCTGGGGCGTGTATCGCAAAGTGTTGGGGCTTCCCCTTGCGGAAATCCCATTACGAAGCGCTGCGTAAGACGGAGACCGCCGCTCATCGTCAGAGCCGCGACCGTGAGGGAGCGCTTCCAAGTAAGCTGACCACTCCCTGACGGTCGTGGCTCTGAAAGCACCGCCGCGGAGCGGCGGGCTACTTTACGCGCTGCGTAAGACGGAGACCGCCGACACCGCGTTGAACAGCCCGTGAACGATGATCGGCACCAGCACTCCGCGCGTTCTCACTGCAAGCCAACCCAAACCCAGTCCAAGCAAGAAGAGCGGAACGGGGTCCGGCCACGTCGCGGAGTGAATCACCGCGAAGAACGCCGCGGTCGCGTAGATGGCTCGTGTTCGTCTGGCTCCGGTGCGGACAAAACCCCACACAGCCACCAAGCCGAACACGAGAACCCCGACGAAGACGGTCGCACCGGGCTTCTTGCTCGCCGCCGCGAACACCACCGCTGCGAACATCACAAACCACGGGCGAGCGGTGGTGACTGGAGCGACGCCAGCTCCGGGGAACTTCAGCCGCCCGATGCACCACGGCAGAAGCATTCCGCGAAAGAGAATCTCTTCCACCAGAGGCGCCAATACACACGCCCCGATCACAAGCAGCACCTGATCCCGAAGGGGAGCACCCGCCAGTTGCGTTAAGTCGTGTCCGATCCGCTTTCCATGGAAGTGTTCGTACAGTTGACCGACCCCCGCGTTCACGAGCAACACGATTGGCGTCAGGACGAGCCACGCCAGCACCGCCAGAGCCACACTGTTGCCCCAACTTCCATCCGTCGGCCGTCGCCACTTTGGATAGAACACACGAACCGCCAGCCACAGCGCGCCGAGTTGCAGCGGCAGCGCGAACAGGCGCATCCAGAGTACACGCAGGGTCGCGGCCACTTTCGCCTGGGTTTCGTCAACGCCCTCCGCTTTGGGCGTGGGGAAGTCGGGGCCGTAGACGTGCTGGAAGAATCCAGCGTTGATGAGCGCGTTGTGAACGAGAGGAGGCAGCACACCCGCCACCACTATGAATGCGATAAGCACCGCGTACCCATTCCACGGCACGCGCCACGGCTTCCAGCGCGGCAGAAGCGGCTCAGTCTTTGGCCGAAGCGCAAGCGCGAGTAATCCGATTGGCAACGCGACCGACGCCACCAAGAGGCCGGAAGTCGTCATGCGAATCGCTTCGGTCCACACGTCAGCAGGCACGGGAAATCCTTGGGGAGTGCTTTGGGTTGGTGATCGCGCGCCACTCTTTAAGATACCTGCTGGTTGCTTACCGCACAGAGAAGCCGAATGTCTACTGTTCTTGATCGCATCGTGGAGGCCAAACGCAAGGAGATCGCGCTTGCGAAGTTCGCGGTGCCGGAACTTGAGTTGGAGCACCGAATTGCCGGAATGCCCGCCGCACGCGACTTCACAAGCGCGTTGCGAACTCCCAGCGTAGCCATTATCGCTGAAGTGAAGAAGGCATCGCCCTCTGCGGGCGTGATTCGAGCGGACTTCGATCCGGTGAGTATCGCTACGACCTACGCAGCTCACGGCGCGGCCGCGATCAGCGTGTTGACCGACGCGGAGTTCTTCCAGGGAAGTTTGAAGTATCTCACGGACATACGCGCGGCAGTTGCGTGCCCGGTGTTGCGGAAAGATTTCATCCTCGAGCAATATCAGTTGCTCGAAGCGCGCGCGGCCGGCGCGGATGCGGCTCTACTCATCGCGGAGTGTCTGCCGGGCGATCAACTCGCGACACTTCAGCGCGAGGCAACCGAACTGGGGCTTCACACGCTCGTTGA
>JAKEEV010000457.1 GCA_022616395.1 Planctomycetia bacterium
AGTTCGTTGGGAATGTCAGCTTGAGTTGAGAGTCGGCGAGAGGTGGAAGTGGGACAAGTCCCCGGCGAACTCTTCGCGGTAATGAAGCAGAGGGGAAATCGGGGCGCAAAAAAAGAACCGGCTGTTGAACTCTGAACTGTCGCCCATTCAGTTCAGAATCCGCAGCCGGTCTATGAGTATTCTTCCGCATACACCCCACGAAGTCAACCCGACAACTGACAGACTTCCCGGCGCTTGTGGGACCAGCGCCGGATTCTCCGACGCTTCCCGACAGTGCCGTTTTCTCCGACTCCCAACATTCCCAAATCGCAAACTGCTTACAGAACGCGACTTGAGAGAATTCCAAAGAATTCTCTCGGCCCTGGTATGGCGCGTGCTTTCGTTGTTCGCGTCGCCCAAAGTCGCCCCAGAAAACAGTCGCCCAGAAAAAAGTCGCCCGCCTTGCTTCGCCCAGAATCGCCCTGTTCGCCCAAGATCGCCCCGCAAGGAGTCGCCCACTGCTAACCCGGCTACGCCCAGGCCGGGTTTCATTTGAAAATTCACACCAGCATAAGTTCCGGTTTGCCCTCGGAACACCGCCCGCGTCGCGGCGCCCATCGCCCATCCCGACGCGGGCGATTTCATTTTCGCAGCTCCGCGTCAGTTCCAACTCCGAAACTCTCTGTCCTTCCAGGCTGGCAGTCGCCGAGATTCTTCGCAAGAATCTGCCAAACTCATTCCTGGAAGGAAACCGCATGTTCACGATCACCATCAGCGGACCGGTTGTGGTTACTGACGATGCGACCGACAAGCCCATCACTGACGCCAAGCGGCTTCAGACCTTCGACGGGCTGAGTTCGGGTCGGGAGACATGCTCGAAGTATCACCACGGCGAACTCGCCGACCTGGAACTCAAGGGCGGCGCGGTGAAACTCGTGTTCGACTCCACCAAGAAGAAGCTGCGCGTGGTGTCCGAGTTCACCAGTTCACGCAAGCTGACGAAGGAGGAACTCCGCGCGCTGGTCGATGACACGCAAGGCCAGTGGAGCGACGGCATCGGCGAAGGCTGCTTCGATTCGGTGATGGACAAGCGCAAAGTGTTCATCGACCTGTCTCCCGATAGCGGAGGGAAGGTGAAAGCCACGCAAACAGACGATGGCAAGCCCGCCCCGAAGAAGTCTCCTGCGAAAGTGGCTTCAGTCGCGCTCGGGAAGGCGATCGCCGCTGGCGACCTGGCGAAAGTGAAAGAACTCGTCGAGGCGAAGGCAAATCTCAACACTCGCGGGCAATACGGCTACACACCTCTCATCGCGGCCATTGCGAACGACCATCTGGAGGTCGCGCTCTACCTGATTGAGCAAGGCGCCGACGTTACCCTCGCAGACAACGACAGGGACACTCCTCTCTTGTGGGCGGCATTGCGTGCAGACGAAGTGAAACGGCACCAGAATGTGCAATTGGCCGAGGCGATACTCGATGCCGGCGCGGAGGTAAATGCTCACAACCGAGGCGGAGTGACTCCGCTGATGCTGGCAGCAGGTAGCGGAGCGGCGAAGCTCGTGGAGTTGTTGCTCGCGCGCGGCGCAGACGTGAAGGCGAAGACGACCGGCAAACACAACGGCGGTTGCACCGCGCTGATGTATGCAAGTGGGATTGCGGTTGTGCGCGTGCTACTCGACGCCGGTGCCGACCCGAAGGCGGTCGATGACGATAGGATGCACACCTGGGACTTCCACACCGGAGCCGCTGCGAAGTTGCTCAAGGAGAAAGCCGGAGTGAAGTGAACGTCGAGGCGTAAGCCCGACGGTGCAACGAAAACACCGTGGGCCTGACGCCTCGACGTTCAGAAACCGTCGGCCTGACGGCTCGACGCTCACGATTCCGATCACTTCACGAAGCGGTAAATGCCCTTACCGTTGATGCTCACGGTGAGGAAGTAAACTTCACCTTGCTCGTCTTCGCCGAACGACAGCACCGGCTTGGCCGGGTCCTTGATCGTTCGGTTCGCGGTCACACGCTTCGCGTTCTCATCATACTTCAGCGCCCAGATTTTAGACGTGACGTAGTCCGCGTAGATGTAGTGACCCTCCAATTCCGGGAACATCTTTCCGCGATACACCCCTCCTCCGGTAATCGACTTGCCGAGGTCGTGGTGATACTCCCAGATCGGCTCGATCATGTCCTTGTTCGGCCCAACTCCCTTCAACCCGAACGGGTGGAACGACTCTCTGCGATTCCAGCCGTAGTTACCGCCCTTCTCGACGATGATGATCTCTTCGTAAAGGTTCTGGCCCACTTCTCCGGCCCACAGCTTGCCCGTCTTCTTGTCGAAGGCCATGCGCCACAGGTTGCGAATGCCATACGCCCACACTTCCGGCCGCGCGCCTTTCGTGTTCACGAATGGGTTGTCTTTCGGAATCGCGTAGTTCTTCCCGTCGGCCTTCGCATTCACGTCAATGCGCAGAACCTTGCCGAAGAGCACGCCGAGGTTCTGACCGTTCTCCTTCGGGTCGTTCCCCAGTCCTCCGTCACCGTGCGTGATGTAGAGATAACCATCCGGGCCGAAGCAGACCGTTCCTCCGTCGTGGTTCCACGACAGCTTTTTCTCGAAGCGGAGAATCTGCACTTCGGAATTGGGGTCAAGCGCCTTCTTGTCCTTGTTCAGTGTGAACCGAGACACCACGTTGACGTTCTTCTCCTTCTTCGGTGTGTAGAAGACGAACACTTCGCCGTTCTCCTTGAACTTCGGATGGAACGCCAGCCCGAGGAAGCCTTCCTCGTTGGTGTTGTCCGCGTACTTCACGCGATCCTGAATGTCGAGGAAGATGGTTGTCTCGGTCGCCTTCTGATCGTTGGGGAAGACGTGAATGACTCCGTGCTGAGTCGCAACGAACACGCGATTGCTTCCATCACC
>JAKEEV010000458.1 GCA_022616395.1 Planctomycetia bacterium
ACATCCTTCGGGAGACAGGCTAGAAGCCTGTCCTACTTATGGACCTGACAAACGTTTCCACTGGCGTCACGAAGCGCACGCTCAAACGGCGCGTGGGTCGCGGAATTGGCTCCGGTCACGGCAAGACGTGTGGACTGGGTCACAAGGGCCAGTACGCAAGCGCCGGTGCGCGCTTGCCGAGCGGCTTGTTTGAAGGCGGTCAGATGCCGCTGTACCGCCGATGGCCGAAGCGCGGATTCAGCCACGCGACCTGGGACAAGCACTTCGCGGTCGTGAACATCGGCGACCTGGAAGAGCGGTTCGACGCCAACAGCACCGTCGATATGGCTTCGCTCAAGGACAAGCGGCTGGTCGTCGGTACTTTCGATGGTGTACGCATCCTGGCTGAAGGAACGCTCACCAAAAAGCTCACCGTGAAGGCCAATCACTTCTCGGAGGCCGCGAAAGCCGCAATCGAGAAGGCGGGAGGCTCCTGCGAACTCATTCCCGGCCCCAAGCCAGTCAAGAAGAACAAGATGGGGTCCAAGAAGAAGGCTCAGGAAGCCGAGCGTGCAGCGAAGGCAGCGAAGGCCCCGAAGACGTGAATTTCAGATTGATGATTTCAGATTGATGAGTGAAAGGCAAGAACCGACCGTCTTCTCACTCATCAATCTGAAATGTCGGACGGAAGGATCACGAACATGAAATGGCGTTCCATTTGCCTCATCGCCGGCATCGCGAGCCTGATCGGTGGGGTCGTCACGTTCTCCTACGGCGAGCGGGAGTTGTCGTGGTTGGGGTGGACGCTGACTATCTTCGGTGCCTCGGCCACGATCCTCGGCTTGGTGCCCGAACAACTCATCACGATCTTCAAGATCCCCGAACTGCGCAAAAAGATCTTCATCACGCTCATCTTCCTGGCGGTCTATCGCATCGGCTACTACGTCCCGCTGCCGATGGTCGATCAGGTCAAGATGTCCGAGAAGATGGCGGCGGCTCAGACCGGAGCGCTCGGGCAGGTGTTGGGGTTCGTCTCGCTCTTCTCCGGCGGGAACCTGAGCAACGCGTGTATCTTCTCGCTGGGCATCATGCCCTACATCTCCGCGTCGATCATCATTCAGCTTTTGGCCAGCGGAGTGGTGCCCTCACTGGAGAAACTGCGCAAAGAAGGCGAGAGCGGGCGGAAGAAACTCAACGAGATCACGCGCTACCTCACCGTGCCCATCTGCATGATCCAGGCGCTCATGGTCGTCCAGACAATAATGCGCACCGAGGCCGATGGCGGGATGGGGCTGGCTCCTCCCGGCTACGGAGAAGGGTTCAACTTGTGGTGGTTCGGTTTCGTCGCGATCCTCACCATGACCGCGGGCACGGTCTTCCTGATGTGGCTCGGAGAGCAGATCGACGAGTACGGCATCGGCAACGGGATCTCGCTCATCATCATGGCCGGCATCGTGGCCCGCATCCCGGACGCGACCAACATGCTGCTCATGGATAGCACCACCGGCAAGCTGAAGGAGTCGGTGTTCACGCTCGGTGGTGCAACGGGAGACGTGAGCTTTGAAAAACTCCTGGTGTTGGCGTTGTTGTTCGTGACAGTGGTGGTGGGTGTCATCGCGATGACCAAAGCCCAGCGCCGAATTCCGATGCAAAGCGCCAAGCATGTGCGTGGGCGTCGGGTGTATGGAGGAACCCGCAACTACCTGCCGATGAAGGTCAACGCGGCGGGCGTCATGCCGGTTATCTTTGCCAGCACGCTGCTCATCCTGCCGTGGTTCGTGTTCAACATCATCTACACCACCTCCGATGGCGAACTCAGTTGGGCCGGCTCGCTCTCCAACGTGTTCCAGAACCACCGCGGATGGGTCTACAACATCATGTATGTTGTGATGATCTACGTGTTCACGTACTTCTGGGTGGCGATCACGTTTAACCCCAAGGAAATCGCGGACAACCTCAAGGATCACGGGAGCTTCATTCCCGGCTACCGACCGGGCAAGAAGACGGCCGATTACCTGGAACGAGTGCTGATGCGCGTGACTTACGTCGGGGCGGCCTTCCTGGCAGTCATCGCGATCATCCCGAACATCATCTCCAGCGAACTGGAGATTCCGCCGGCCGTGGCGAGCTTCTACGGAGGCACCGGGCTACTCATCGTCATCAGCGTGGCCCTTGACCTGGTGCAAAAGATCAACAGCCACCTTGTCATGAGGAACTACCCGCAACTGACAGACGAGTGAGCGAGAACCGAACGCAAGCCCACGGACACAAGTCCGTGGGCTTTTTCGTTCCGCTTCCCTTGCTGAAGGTGCGATCGGTTGGAGATTGTAGTCCTCACGCTCCGCGTGAGGTGTCTTTCCTCACGCGGAGCGTGAGGACTACTATGTTTTTCCTTTCGCTCCCTTGCTGATGTTTCCCCGGCTATGGACAATACTTGGGTTGTGAAGGATCGGTGTACCCTCTCCCTCGCCAAAGCGGGATCGCACCCCACTGGGTGACCGCCAAGCGAGCGACGATTCCGGCTGCGGCGGAAGGCGGCGGCTCATGCGACTGGTGTTGATCGGACCTCCAGGAAGTGGCAAAGGCACGCAGGCCGAGTCGCTCAAGCAACGGCTCGAGCTGACGTACATCGGCACCGGCGATATTCTGCGCGAAGCGATCACACGTGGAACCGAGATCGGCAAGCAGGCCGCTCCGCTGATCGCGCAGGGGCGACTTGTGCCCGACGCCATCGTGAACGAAGTGGTGGCCGATCTGTTCCACGGTCCGAACCGACCCGAAAAGTTCGTGACCGACGGTTACCCACGAACTCTTGCTCAGGCGAACTCGTTTGACACGCTGCTCCGACAGGAGTTTCTGCCGCTGACCGCAGTGATCCATCTGACCATCGACGACAAGGAAGTGGAAAAGCGAATGCTTGATCGCAAGCGGGACGACGACAACGGGGAGACGATCCGCGAACGCCTCCGCGAGTTCCACAAGAACACCGACGCACTGGTCGAACACTACCGCAAGCAGTGCCTGGTCCGCGACGTGCCCGCAACCGGCACCAAGGAAGAAGTTTTCGCCAACATCCTGAGGGTGTTAGGCGTGTAAAATTGCGGATTGCGGATTGCGGATTTCGGATTGCGGATTCAAAATCAGCAGAGGTGCTGACCGCGTCTGTCTTCCTGCTTTCAATCCGCAATCCGAAATTCGCAATCCGCAATGTTAAGACCTAACACAAACCGGCCTCCGGAACTGAAGTCTGCCCGCGAACTCGCTCTGATGCGCGAGGCGGGTAAGCTCGTCTGTCGCGCGCTCAAAATTTGCCGCGATCTTGCCAAGCCGGGCACCAAGACCATCGAGATTGATCAGGCGGTCGAGGCGTTTTTCGCCAAACACAACGCGGTTCCGCTCTTCAAGGGCTATCCGGGCAAGACACCGTTCCCCGCGGTGACCTGTTTAAGCATCAACGAGCAAGTTGTTCACGGCATTCCGGGCAATCGCGTGCTCAAGGAAGGCGATCTCTTGAAGGTGGACACCGCCTGCAAGCTCAACGGCTGGTGCGCGGACCGCGCGATCACCATTCCCATCGGTCAGATTTCGCCTGAGAAAGCCCGACTCTTGAAGGTCGCCGAGGAGACGCTTCAAATCTGCATCGACCTGCTTCCGAAGCGCAAGTGGTGGAGCCAGGTTGCCAGCGAGATGCAAAAGCACGTCGAGCAGGCCGGCTTCAGCGTTGTGACTTCCTACGTCGGGCACGGAATCGGCCGGATCATGCACGAGAACCCGCAGGTGCCCAATTACGTGGATCGCGAAACGCGCAAGGCCGACTTCAAACTGGAACCGGGCTTAACGCTTGCCGTCGAGCCGATGGTCAACATGCGCCGGCCCGAAGTGGACACGCTTGGCGATCAGTGGACGGTGGTCACACGCGACCGCATGCCGAGCGTGCATGTCGAACACACCCTGGCGCTCACCGCGAGCGGCATCTTCATCATCACCGCTGACGAAGGCGCGTTTGACGAAGAGAATGTAGAGACCGTTTCAAAAGGGGCAGGGTGTTAACTATACAAAAGTAACTTACTGGACGGATTTTTGCTGTCTAGTAATGGTAGATTGCCAACTGTTGTGTGTGGCAATCTTGGCTATCTGGCAATCTAT
>JAKEEV010000459.1 GCA_022616395.1 Planctomycetia bacterium
AACGGACTGTCACTCCGAAAACCCAAGAAAAACACCGCATTCGGACGCTCATACGGACAAATCCGACACCCTGAAAGCCCTGACCCTTCGGGGTAAAAACCGAAGACAGAAGACACCGGAGACTTCATGACCCGGCTTCGCTTTCTCTTTTTGCTGTTTCTGTTCCTCGCGCCGTTCCTCTTCCTCATGGGGATGGGCGGCTACTACCTGTGGGAAACCGGGTGGATGTTCTGGGCGTGGTGGCCGATGATCCTCTGCCTCGCGGTCTCGTACTTCCTCGCGTGGAGATGGACGAAACGCCCAACCCTTCCTCCAACCGACGAACGACCCGGCTACTGGACCGACCGCGACAAGATCGCCTGGGAGAAGGTGGTCGCGAAAGCCAAATCGTTCGAGACAATCACCACCGACCAGCTTGAAGACCCCAAGCATTACTCCGATGTTGCTCTCGATCTGGCGAAGCAGGTCGCCGAGGTCTACAACCTCGATTCCACCGATCCGTTCGATCACCTCACGTTACCCGAAGTGCTCGCGTGCGCGGAATTGGCCGCCGCGGACCTCGATGAACTGGTGCAGAAGTATGTGCCGGGCGTTCACATGCTCCGCATTCGCGATATGAAGCGCGCGCGGAAGGCCGTCGAGTGGTACAAGGTCGGGCAGAACGTCTACTGGGCCGGTGCCTTCTTCGTCGATCCCATCCAGACCGCCGCGCGCTATCTCGCTTCAAAGGCCATGCTCGGTAGCCTGATCGACCGGCTTCAAAGTAACGTCATCCTCTGGTTCCACACCGCGTTCATTCACCACCTCGGCCGTTACCTCATCGAACTCAACAGCGGCCGGCTCAAGGTCGGAGTGAAGCGCTATCGCGAGCTTCTTGCACAACAGCAGGCACCACCCGCCGAGGCCGCACCGCCAGCAACACCCGAAGACGCGGCACTCGATCCCGCGAAAATTGCCACAGGCCCGAAGCCCATCACACTTGCTGTGCTTGGTTCGGTGAAGGCGGGCAAGTCGAGTCTCGTCAATGCGATGCTCGGTCGAAATGCCGCGACCGTGGACCGATTGCCCGTCACCGGTGGCACGCGATACGAGTTCACGTTACCGGGCGGTCAGGGCGTGAGCATTCTCGATACAAGCGGCTACGGTCAGGATGGGCCAACGGATGAAGACTTCGCCGCCGCGGTCGAAGCATCTCGAGACGCGGATCTGATTCTGCTCGTCACTCAGGCGACCAACCCCGGCCGGCAGCCCGATCTCGATCTGCTCGACCGCCTGCACGCGTGGTTCGCAAGCAAGCCGCATCTGCGAATGCCTCCGGTGGTGGTCGCGGTGTCTCACATCGATCTGTTAAGTCCGAAATCCGAGTGGAACCCGCCGTACGACTGGCAGACGGGAACGCGCCCGAAAGAAGCGAACATCCGCGAGTGCCTCAGCGTGGTGAAGGAGCAGTTCGGCGACCGCATAACGGCCGTTGTGCCGGTCTGCGGACGCGAGGGCGAACGGTTCGGCGTTGTGGAATGGTTGGTTCCCGCAATCGTGGCTCATCTGGATCATGCGCGCGGAACGGCCGTGCTCAAAGCATTCGAGGCGGAAGCCGGAGCGGGTCAATGGAGCAAGCTCGGCAATCAGGTCGTCGCGGGCGGCAAGCAAGTGCTGAATGTGCTCTTCGATGTGCTGAAAGGGAAGAAGTAGGGCGGGCTGTTGCATCCGCGAACCAGTCAGGTACGATGAGGCCACTTCCCCCGCCTCACTCTTCACTGGGCCGCGATATGTCGAAGCAACAACCCACCCGCCGCGACTTCATCCGCACCGCGGCCGCCGGAGCCGCTGGTCTTGCTCTTGCCGACGTTGCCTCGGGAGCCTTACGACCCCCGCTCGCCCTCGGCAAAGCGAAAAGCTGTATCTTCATCAACATGGTCGGCGGACCGGCCCACCTTGACACCTTCGACCCGAAGCCGGATGCGCCAAGTGATGTTCGCGGACCATTCAAGCCGATCCAGACGAAAGTCCCCGGCATCCACCTGTCGGAACTCTTCCCACGTCTGGCGAACCTCACCGACAAGTTCAGCCTGATTCGCTCGATGCATCACAACGCCCCACCGGTTCACGAATGCGGCTTCCAGTTACTCAACACCGGCCACCTCTTCCGCGACGGCCCCGAATGGCCGAATGCCGGCGCGATTGCCGCTTACCTGCTCGGACCGCGGGCACTGAGCGTGCGGACTTGCTCTTGGGGCGTGCTTCCCTTCGGATCGGTCTCGACTGGCATCACCGTGAGCCACGGCCTCTCGGCCGCGTGGCTGGCGGACCAACTCGGACCCACGGGCTGGGAGTTCGGATCGAACCGCGTTCCATCCGTGATGGAAAGAATCGAGGGCGCGCTATCCGCGATTCGACTCGGCGGCCGGTTCGTCACCGTCAACACCTACTCCACCGTCTTCGATTCGCCGTCGTGGGACTGCCACGCGGATGGCGGGTCGCTTCGCACCACGCTCACCGACATCCGCGACACCGTTGCTCCGAGCTTCGACACCGCGTTCGCGGCGCTGATCGCCGATCTTGAAGCGCGCGGGCTGTTCGATTCAACGCTCGTGGTTGCAACCGGCGAGTTTGGACGCACTCCGAAGCTCAACTCCAACGGCGGACGCGATCACTGGGCGGGATGCTGGACAGCGCTTGTCGCGGGCGGAGGCGTGAAGGGCGGACAGATCATCGGCCGATCCGATCGCATTGGCAGCGAACCCGCCGAACGCTCTGTCTCGCCGCAAGAACTGGTAGCGAGCATCTTCCACGCGCTGGGCGTCCCGCATGATGCCACCATCCCCGGCCCGGATGGCTCGCCCGTCGCGGTGTACCCCGCCGCACCGGTCGCGGAGTTGTTCTGATTTGGGCACTGATTGGTGGGTGGCGGGATCCGTCGTCCCGGGCAAGGTCCAAAGATTGCCAGATTGCCAACATTGCCACACACACCCGCTGGCAATCTGACCCCCAAAAGTTGGCAATCTGTCCAGAACTTGGGCAGCCCTGCCAAGTGCGCTGAATCACTTGACATCTGTTCAAACAATTCGCCGCACTCAACCGACCACAACGTTGCGGAGAAAGACAGGAGAACGACCGTGTTCAAAATCCTCTCTCTCGTTTTTGGTTCTCTCTGTGTCTCCGCGTCTCTGTGGTTAGTCCCATCTTCCCGCGCAGAGCCGTTTCCGAACACCAAGGCTCTCACCGACGAGGGCGATCTGTCCGCGAAGCAGGTCGCGGGGATGCACAAGTACCTCGACCGCGCGCTGAAGGATTCCGTTGAGAAGCGGCAGGCAATGTGGAAGCTCGACAAATCATCGTCGGCAGCCTACGCGAAGTCGGTGGAGCCAAACCGCGCGCGGTTCAAGAAGCTCATCGGTGTCGTGGATAAACGAGTGCCGCCAAACCTGGAGTATGTCGGCACACCGGATCAGCCCGCGCTGATCGCGGAGACGGACAAGTACAAGGTGTTCGCGGTGCGCTGGGCCGTGCTGCCCGGCGTCGATGGCGAGGGGCTTCTGCTGGAACCGAAGGACAAGCCGATTGGTAACGTGGTCGCGATACCGGAGGCCGACTGGACACCGGAAATGATCGTCGGCCTTGCGCCCGGTGTTCCAAAGGACTGCCAGTTTGCCCGCCTGCTCGCCGAGAACGGCTGCCGCGTGCTTGTGCCGACGATCATCGACCGCAAAGACGATCTGTCCGCCAATCCGAAACTGAATCGCGCGACCAACCAGCCGCACCGCGAATTCATCTACCGAATGGCCTACCAGATGGGCCGGCACATCATCGGCTACGAGGTGCAGAAGGTACTGGCCGGGGTGGATTGGTTCTTCGCACGCGACGGCCTATCCCAGTTGATCGGTGTGTGCGGCTACGGCGAAGGCGGGTTGCTGGCGCTCGCGTCGGCCGCGTGCGATCCGCGAATCCAGGTGTGCGGCATCGCGGGTTACTTTGGCCCGCGCGAGGGAGTCGCGGATGAACCGATTTACCGCAACGTGTGGGGGCTGCTCACCGAGTTCGGTGACGCGGAGTTATGCCGACTGTTGATTGCCTCCCCTCGTCTCCAGTTGCCGAAAGTCGAAAAACCGCTGAACCTTCGCCCGATGTTCCTCTTTTCAAACTGCATGGCGCCGGAAGTGACCGGGCCACCGCCAGCCAAGCCCGGTCGCGGCGGAGCAGCTCCAGGGGCACTGAAACCAACAGCGACTGACCAGTGGCTGGAGGAAAAGAATCGAATCGGGAGCCAGACATTCATCGGCGAATATTCCAGTTTTGGCGCGAAGAACAGGATTGAGTTCGG
>JAKEEV010000460.1 GCA_022616395.1 Planctomycetia bacterium
CCTCGAAGTTCGCTTGGCCTTCTCTCAACAGCGCGTTCTTCGCCGAATCGGAGCCCAGGGAGCCAGATATGGACTCCCACAGTGACGCTCCGGTTTCCGCGGAAATCCTCCGAAAGGACTTCGTGCGAACGGCGAGGAAGTAAAGGAACGGGCTTAGAAGATCCGCCTTCCCCCCTGGCGGCGTATCACCGTTATCGATCGCGCGCAACACCGGTGCAATCGTTCCTTCCAGTTTCTTATCGAGCGCGTCTTCAACTCCGGTTTCAGGTGGTCCGTAGAAGAACTTGGCGACGGCGGCATCGTTGGTGCAAACCGGTTTGTTCGGTCTCGGTCCCTCGCGGCCAATCTGCCAGATCATGGGCGGCTGACTGCCTGGCAAGGCGAACCTGTTCAAGAAGAACTTCGGGATGTGGTGGTTTCTTCTCTTTACTGCCATCGTCGTTCCGTTGAACCGGCGAAGAACCGCGGCCCAGGCTCGTTCTCGATCTGCCTCCAGTCCCGGCACACGAACGCTTTCATTTCGGTTGCTCGCTTCCGAACGGCTGCTTCTGCTGAGGATTGAACAACGGCAGCGTCAGGGGCGGCAATCCCATGCGAATTGTGGTGGACTGAACATACTCTCTCAGAAATGGCCAGGCGTTGTAAACGCCGTTCAATTCTCCGAACGCCGCGATATGTTCGTCTGTCAATCCGTCATTCGAAGAGAGCGTGTAAGTCAGCCGCAACGCGGTGTCAATGCGAAGTGCCTCTCTCTCGGAATCAACCGTCTTGCCCGAGATGCTGAAATGGACGTCGACGACGATTCGAAGGCTCTGCTCGTCGTCGTCATCCTGGACGCGCGACTCAGCCCCGAACTTGAGTTCGATACGAGCGGGCGACTTCTCGTCATCGACGTCCTGCCTGAGCATACTTCGAACAAGCCGGATATCGCTCAGCACTACCCTGCTCGCGACCTCCGAGGATAGTCCGAGTTTGCGAGTGGGCTCGCTCTTGCCCTCTGGACTTTTGCTTTTCTGGGGGGAC
>JAKEEV010000461.1 GCA_022616395.1 Planctomycetia bacterium
ACCAGTTCAATCACGAGTAACGATTCCGTCACTGTCAACGCGGCGGCTGCCAGCACGCTGCTGGTTTCGGGTCCGTCCACCGCCACCGCGGGAACTTCGTTCAACGTGACGGTGACCGCGAAGGATGCCTACGGAAACACCGCGACCGGCTATCGGGGAACGGTGCGATTGACCAGCAGTGATACGCAAGCCACCCTGCCGGCCAACTACACCTTCACCGCGACCAACGCGGGCATCAAGACGTTTAGCGTGACTTTGAGAACAGCCGGTTCCCGCTCGGTGACGGTCACGGACACCACGACCGGTTCGATCACTGGTAATGATTCCGTCACCGTCAACGCAGCCGCGGTGAGCACACTCAACGTGTCAGCTCCAACAACCTCAACTGCGGGAAATTCGTTCAATGTGACCGCAACAGCGAAGGATGCCTTCGGAAACACCGCGACCGGTTATCGAGGAACGGTGAGATTCACCAGTAACGACACGCAAGCGACGCTCCCGGGCAACTACACGTTCACGGCAACCGACGCGGGTGTTCACACCTTCACGGTCACGCTGAGAACGGCCGGTTCTCGATCAGTTACCACAACTGACACAACAACCGGTTCGATTACGGGCAACGATTCCGTGACCGTCAGCGCCGCGGCTGCCAGCACGCTCCAGGTGTCGGCTCCAACGAACGCGACCGTGGGCATTTCATTCAGCGTGTCGGTAACAGCGAAGGATGCGTTCGGGAACACCGCCACCGGTTACCGAGGAACGGTGGACCTCACAAGTAGTGACGGGCAAGCCACACTCCCCACGAACTACACCTTCACCGCGACCGATGCGGGGACTCACTCGTTCAATGTCATCCTCCAAACGATCGGCTCGCAGTCGGTCACCGTCACCGACACGGCAACCGGCTCGGTAACCGGGACCGACACCGTGTCGGTCAGCACGACACCAGTCAGTCCGCCTCCATCTCCGCCACCCGCTCCGGTTCCTCCTCCACCGGTGCCAGTGCCAGCGCCAGTACCTGCACCGAGTCAGTTGGCGGTTCCTCCGGTGGTGGTCAACGCTCCGGTGGGAACGCAAACAATCCGCGTGCTCAACCCCGGAGGTTCCACTCGACTGGCGCTCACTCCTCACCCCGGCTTCCTCGGAGGAATCGTCGCGGCCGCTGGCGATGTCAACGGAGACTCCACTGCCGATGTCATCACCGCCGCCACATTCGGAGGACACGTCAAGGTCTTCAACGGTCTGTCGGGTGCCGAAACGCGCAGTTTCTATGCCTTCGTCGGTTACGTCGGTCCCATCAACCTCGCTTCCGGCGACCTGACGGGAGATGGAGTTGCCGACATCATCGTGGCCGCCAACCGCAACGGTCACGTCAAGGTCTTCGATGGCATCACCGGAGTTGAGACCATCAGTTTCCTGGCTTATGCTGGTTATTCGGGACCGGTGGGAGTGGTCGCTGCGGACTTGACAGGTGATGGGAAAGCGGAGTTGCTCACGGCAGCCGATGGCGGAGTGGGAGTTCACGTCAAGGCGCTTTCCCCTCAAACATTGGCGGAACGTGATTCGTTCTACGCGACCGGACCGATTGGTCGTTCGGGCTTCAGTTTGTCGGCGGGCGATGTGACGGGAGATGGAGTGGCGGAGTTTGTGGTTGCGGCAGGTCCGCGCGTGAGGGTTCTGGATAGTTTCACGCGAGCGGTTCGTGGGGATTTCCTGGCGTTTGATGTGAGTTTTCCGGGTCGAGTGACAGTTCAGGCGGCTCAGTATGATGGTGATTCCTCAGCCGAGATAATTCCTATCGCGGAGGTGGGTGTTCGACCGCACGCCAAGGTTTTCGATGGACCAAGCCTCGGGCTCATCGACTCCTTCTTCACCGACTCCCGATGATCGCTTGTGTTCACTCTGCTGAATCATTCACGACCGGAAACCAAGAACCCGCCTCAAGGGAAGGCAACCTTGCGGCGGGTTCTTGGTTTCGGTTACTTTGTCAATCTCGCTTGCGTCCGCGGATGTAGTTATGGCACTTCACGCAACTGAGGGTCATGTCGGTGTAAGCAACGGTCGCTCCGTCCAGGTTCTTCTCCTTCGCCTTCGCGGCCAGCAGTTCGGCGGATTCCTTGAATGTGGCGGCGTGAATCCGGTACTTTTCCGTCTTGTAGGCGCGCAGGAAGGTTTCCAGGTCGCTGATCCGAACCAGAGCATTCGCTTCTTCGTTGAGTTTCTTGTAGTCTTCGCGCGTCAGAGCTTCGAGCAGCACTTGGGAGTGCTTGAGTTTCGCCTTCATGATCGTGGCTTCATCAGGAATTGGAGGCGTGTCGGACTTTGGCGGCTCCTTCTGTTTTGGCGGGTCAGCGAGGATGGGAGACGTGAGCAAAGCGACCAGCCCAACCGCCACAAAAGCCAGGAAACGTGTTGCGGACATGAGTCATCTCTGAATAGGGGTTACCTTCACTCCACAGCGGACAGACCAATCGCAAAGGCTGTGCCCATTTTTGTGTGTACACGATTCAGGGCAAACCGGCAGCCGAGAAAGCCTGACAAACCGATTCCGGGACTTGCGGTGTGTCAGCTTCTCCCCTCAACGAGCCAATCTGACACACCGCACGCATTTGGGTGTGCTAGGCTTACTGCGCAATCTCGTGGCGGTTCCCCGTTTCCACTTCGGGTTGCATAACTCGCGACAGCCGGTATGCCTGCCGGTCGAGCGGTCTGTTCCGGATAATCAAGAACGATTGCGCTCTCCCGTTCGCGTTTTCGTCTGGAGTGGACGCGCCCTGTGTGGCGCTGTCTCCGCTTGCGTTCGTCCCACCGGATCGGATTTCATTCTTTTGAACACTCGAACCGTCGCCCGCGTGCAACTCTCCCGCAGGGAGATTTCGACATGACTTTTTCGCTCCAACGCGCTGGAAAATGGGTGACCGTGGTTACGCTCCTCGCGGCGATGTTGACGCTTGCGGCTCGCGTCGGGATTAGTCGGTATTTGTCGTCGAGTCGCGGAAAGGTTATGGTCAGCGACCGGCTCGGCTCGGCCCTCGGAATGCCGGTCGAGGTGTCTGAACTTGACGTCAGCGATGATTCCGCCTTGTTTCGCTTCCGCGTCATGGACCCGGCCGATCCGAAGTCCGAAGTCTTCACTGTGAAATCGGCGTCAGCGGATGTCAGTGTCGCGGATCTCGTCACCGGCCGGGTAACTCCTTCGGCGGTGAATCTCAACGGTGCAGCGCTCACTCTTCGGGTCGGGCCAGACGGTCAGATGCTCACGACGTTGCCTGCCCTGTATGCCTCAAGTACCTCGTTCCCGGAAGTGGCCATCAACGACGCGAGCGTTTGCGTTCGGCGTGAGGGGCGAGCTGACTTCGCTGTAAGTGGAATCACGGTGCGACTGGCTCCGAGCGGCGGGATGCTTGTTCTTTCCGGGAGTGTGAATGATCCGCGCTGGGGGATGTGGACCATTCGCGGGGAACTGCGCCGTGGATATACACGTGCGGGTTGGATCGAACTGACCTCCTCCGATGCTCCTCTTGATACTGAAACGCTCGAAACGCTTCCCTTCGCTCCGGCGGGTTTCTCCGAGCGCCTCAAGTCAACCGGTCGAGGGAGTGTCACGGTGAGACTGACGATCAACCACGACCGGACGGTTCATCCATTCGTGGAAGTTCGCCCGCTGGATGCGGAACTGGAACTGCCCGACCTTGAACTGACGCTCACCGCGGTCACGGGTTTGCTTCGCCTGAGCGGTTCGGATGTGGAGATCGTTGGGCTGAAGGGAAATGTCGCTGGTGGAAGCATCACGGTTGATGGAACCTGTCCGCTTGCCTCTGAATCGACGGCAGAACTGAATGTGACCGCCCGCGGGCTGGACACCAAGGAGTTGCCGGCTTCGTGGGAGTTACCGGCGAACGTGCCGGGCAAGCTCGACGGTCAGGCGACATTGAACCTGAGCATCGACCGAGACGGCCGAATCGCTCCCTACGGCAACGGCTCGGTGACTCTCAGCGACCACAAGCTCCTGGGCGCACCTGTCGGCACTCCCTTCCGCCTCTACGGAGACGGTACTCACTTCCGCTTTGAACCTGTGCGGTGAGGCGGGGCGTTCACACTCGCTATTTGCCTTTGCGTGCGGCTTCTTCGTCCACGAAGAGTTTCACCGTCGGTCGGCAGTTGGCCGGGAACTCCTTGCGATCCGGGCCCTCTGTCGTGAGGCTGAAGTTGCGGCAGTTGTAGAAGAGAAGTTTCGTATCTCCCACCTTCACAACTGGAAGTTTGGTCCGCTGAAGTGCCTCAAACGCCGCATTCCGGACCTGAAGCGCCGTTGTGTTCGGCTTGATCGGTACCCACCACTTCAGCGGTTTCTTCTTCCCCAACACATCCGCATTAATGTAGACGTCATAGCTGAGATTCCTGTCGGTCAACTCGCTAATTGGGCCGAAGTCCACGACATAATACTTCGGAATCCCCAGGTCAGTACACAACATCACCGCTGTGCTAAGTGCGAGAGCCAGTGACACGGCATCCTCCGTTGAAGATGGTTAGAGCCTTGGTGTTTCCTTCGCGGGAAAATATCCCAAATTCCGAAAGCGTTACTCAACGAGGTCCGTCACACCGACTCCAAAAGTCCTCTCCCAACACACGATCGAACCGGATGCGACCTCGACTGTGCCTGTTCCCCAAATGATGACATCCGCGAAGCTCGCTATGCCGTTTCCCAGAATCTTGTGAAGCCGTCCGTTGCACTCGAAAATAAAGGGCCCGGTCCCGGTCATGATCAGGGACAGATCATCCCGGATCTCAAAGTCACCGTTGTTGACAATTGGAGCACCTTCTGTCTCGCTGTTCGCGTGAATCGTTCCCTGATACCAGACCACGTTCCCGTCGTTGATGAGTCTCGAACCACTC
>JAKEEV010000462.1 GCA_022616395.1 Planctomycetia bacterium
GTCACCGCCGACGAGAGCGTGAAGATCGTGCGACTCAGCGGTGCGGACTGGGGAATTGGAACCACAGGTCGCGATCCGAAACTCTTCTCGCTACCGGGCGACGAACCCATCTTCTCGGCAACCGTCCTGCCGAAGGGTAACGCGGTGGTCGTCGCGGGCGCAGCGAGCCTCACATTGGTTGACCCGGTCACATTCGACACGCTCAAGACCTTCGTCGGCCACACCAGCAACGTGCTGAGTGTTTCGCCATCACCTGATGGCCGGTTGTTTGTCACCGGTTCGGCCGATCAGACAATTCGCATCTGGCAGCGGGGCAATGACGAACCGCTTCTGTCGATCTTCGTCGCGGGGCGCGAGTGGATCGCGTGGACCTCGCAGGGTTACTACGCCTGTTCCGCTCAGGGCGAACGACTCATCGCCTGGCAGATGCAAAGCAGCACCGCGAAGATTCCGCTGATTCACCCCGCGGAGCGCTTCCGCAAGTCGATGTACAAGCCAGCGCTTTTGAAGTACCTCATCCCCGCCGGCAACATGCCGATGGCAATGGCGATGGCCAAGAAGTTCGACAATGCTCTGGTCGAAACCAGTAGCGTCGCGGATGTGCTTCCCCCAGAAGTCAAGCTCGAAGGGTTCCCCGAGAGCGGCGAACTGACGGTGGAGAAGGACAAGAAGTCGATCACCATCAAGGCCACCGCCGAGAGCGCCAAACATCCCATCACCGCGATGCGGCTTCTGGTCAACGGTCGGCCATTCCAGGGGAAGGAAGGGATTCGCACCTTCGCCAAGCCGGATGTTGCCGCCAGCGCAAGCTGGGAGGTTCCCATCACTCCAGGTCAACACACCTTCGCCGTCATCGCGGATTGCTCGGTCAGTAAGGGCATGTCGAGAGTGGGAGTCGCCTTCGTGCCGGGCGAAATTCCCAAACCGAATCTCTACGTGCTGGCGATTGGCGTCTCCGACTATCCCGGAGACATGAAGTTGCACTACTGCGCCACCGACGCGGAGCTGTTGGCCAAGACATTTAAAGAAAAATCTGCGCCGGTGTTCAACACCATCGAGGTGAAGGTACTCACGGACAAGGCCGCGACCAAGCAAGGCATTCTCGACGAACTCGACTGGCTGAAATCGAAGATGACACCGCAGGATGTGGGCATCGTGAGCTTCTCCGGTCACGGCGCACGAGACCCGTTCGGCGCGTTCTACCTCGTCCCTTACGGCTGGAATGACAACGACATCGAAGGAACCGGACTGCGCGGAGAGGTGTTCAAGGAACGTCTGGAGAACATGCCCGGCCGACTGGTCGCGATCCTCGACGCCTGCCACTCCGGGACGGTGGCCGAGAAGAACCGCCCGATTGCTCAGGCCGATAACCTCGTCCGCGACCTGACCGCCGAGGACGCGGGCGTGATCGTGATGTGTGCTTCGCTTGGCCGCGAGTATTCGTTCGAGAACAACGCAACCAAGGCCGGGTTCTTCACGTTCAGTTTGGTCGAAGGGATGTCCGGTCATGGCGATGTGGACGAGGACGGAACGGTGTACATTAACGAACTGGACATGTACGCGTCTGTGCGCGTGCGGCAACTCAGCGGCGGCAAGCAGAACCCGACGCTCGGCCGACCGTCTACCGTGCGCCCGTTTGCCCTCTCCAAACCGGGCAAAAACGCAGTGCCCTGACTGCCCGTTTCGCGTTGAACGATGTTGGAGTCCCGCCTTGAGGCGGTCTTCACTCAAGAGCCGGCGAAAGCCCTGACTCCAACACAAGACCACCAGGTTAAGTAGCGTACGATAAAGCGCAAGTTGGACGCGGACGGCGGGAAGAAACCCGCCGTCTTTGCGTTTCCCGGTTGCCGCGGCCGCGCGCGCGGCTTACATTCGTCGGCATTCCTCGCATCACCGCACCGGAGTTGCCGCGATGGCTTCTGCCCTCCCCGCGCCCACACAAACCTCGGGCCTAAAATTCAAAC
>JAKEEV010000463.1 GCA_022616395.1 Planctomycetia bacterium
AAGACCCGTCGCGACGCTTCCGGCTCCGATCAAAGACCGTCGCGACGCTTCCGGCTCCGATCAAAGACCGTCGCGACGCTTCCGGCTCCGATCAAAGACCCGTCGCTGACGCTTCCGGCTCCGATTGAAGATTCAATCAAGACCCGTCGCGAGGCTTCCGGCTCTCAACCTCAGCGCGAAATGCGGTTCTCTTCTTTGCGTGGGATTTCGGTCTCACCACAACGCGGAGCCTCAGTCAACCAGTTTTTCCCGTAACTTCCACCCAAATCGGTTGCTTCCGCGCCATTTGTAAACTTTCCTTTAGTGTGGAAGCGCGACTGACACCTTTCCGAAGCGGCAACAAGAGCGCCGAAGTGAGGAAGGGTGGCAGTTCTTGCCGGCCGTGCTGGCTCGCTCCCTCCCTCCTTCGCGCCCGCCGGAGCATCGCACGCATGGTTTCGCCCCGTCGACTCATCCTCGTCGCCAACGATCAGCGACTGGCTACCGTGGTGCAAGGGCACCTTCAGAAGGCCATTCAACTGACTGCTCCCATCGTGCGCTTCGACGACGTTCCTCACCTGCTCACCCCAGAAACCGACGGCGATCTGCTCCTGATTGCTGCCGACCCGACCGATGCTCCCGCGGTTGAGACAGTGGTTCGAGAAGTGAAGGTGCAACACCAGCCGGCGGGGTTGTCGGTGGTGGAAACCGAAGGGGTGCGCGCAAGCGGCAAACTCGACCCACTCAACCCGTATCTGGGTGACCGGTTCGTCTGGCCTCACCATCCCCGCGAGTTAACCGCCTGGGCGCGTCGGGCACTCGGACCAGGGACACCGTTTGCCGATCCCGCCAACGAAGCTGTTGCGGCTACCATTCGCCGTCGGTTGATTAACCACACGCCCTCGCTCACCACGCTGGTCGAGCAACTCTGCATCGCGGCTGCTCATGATGTGACTGTGCTGATCGAAGGTGAAACCGGCACCGGCAAGACGTTCCTGGCGAAGCTGGTTCACGATTGCTCCGCGCGGCGACCGCACCGGTTCTTGTTGGTTTCGTGCGGCACGCTCGCCAGCAATCTCATTCCCAGCGAGTTCTTCGGCCACGCGAAGGGCGCCTTCACAAGCGCCGATGCTCCGAAGGTTGGGAAGTTCGCAGCGGCCGGCGAAGGGACAATTCTCCTCGACGAAATCGACACGCTCGGACTGGATCACCAGGCGAATCTTTTGCGTGTAATCGAGACTGGCGAGTTCGAGCCGGTGGGGAGCAACGAGACTCAGTTGTGCAAGGCTCGCATCATTGCCGCAACCAACTGGAATCTCTCGGATGCGGTCGAACGCGGCACGTTCCGACGCGATCTCTACTATCGGCTACACGTCATTAGTTTTCACCTGCCACCACTGAGACACCGACCGGAAGATATTGGCCCGCTCGTGCACGGAATGGTCGCACGCTACGGCACGAAGTACGGCAAGCGGCTTTTCAGTGTGTGCCCGGAAGCGCTTCGAGTGCTGGAAGCGTTCGCGTGGCCGGGGAACATCCGCCAGTTGGAGAACGTGATTCAACAAGCGGTGTTGACAAGTGCAGGCAATGAACTGAAACTTCATCATCTCTCGCCGCAAGTGCTGACTCGCGCGGATGTGCCGGCCGCGACGATTCCGATGCCCAACGGGTTCGATGGCACACTCAAGCAGAATCGCGAGGCGACCGAACGAGCAAATATCCTCCGAGCGCTGGAGAAGGCCGGTCAGAGTCGTACACGAGCCGCCCAGATGCTCGGAGTCAGCCGCGTGACGCTTTACAAGAAGATGAAGCTTTACAAGTTGCTCAAACCGAAAGAACCGCCGGTCACATTCCCCTACGACGAATACAACTCCCGCGCCAGCAACGGGTGAACAAGCGAACCCCGCCCGCAAGGGCGGGGGTGTTGTGCCAGCGCACCCACCGCCCTTGCGGACGGGGTTCGCCAAATCCTGAACTCCCCTTCCCAACCCCATATCGCACTCTGTAAACTCGTCCGCCCCACAAACAGACTACGTCCAGGGAAGGGAGTCACACCATGTGTGGGATCGTTGGTTTTACGGGCAAGCGGGAAGCGTCTCCGGTGTTGCTCGAAGGATTGCGCCGGCTGGAATACCGCGGATATGACAGCGCCGGTATGGTGACCAGCACCGGCAACCAACTCCATCTGCGCAAGAAGGCCGGACGACTCGCGGAGTTAGGAAAGCTCGTGGCAGTTCACCCAGCGCCGGGTTGCCACGGAATCAGCCACACGCGCTGGGCTACTCACGGAGGAGCCACAGACCGAAATGCCCACCCGCATCTGAACGCGACAGGCGACATCGCGGTTGTGCATAATGGCGTGATCGAAAACTTCGCCTCGCTCAAGCAACAACTGATCGCGTCCGGCGTGCAGTTCCGCTCCGATACCGATACCGAAGTTCTTGCACATCTCATCAGTCACTATTACCAGGGTGATCTCGTCAGTGCGGTGCGGCAGGCGCTTTCGCACGTGAAGGGCACTTACGGCCTGGCCGTGATGGCGAAAGCCGAACCGGGCGTGATTGTCGGCGCGCGGTTGGGAAGTCCGCTGGTTGTCGGAGTCGGGGAAGAGGGCACTTTCCTCGCGAGTGATGCCAACGCGCTGGCTGGCTTCGCGGACAAGGTGGTGTACCTCGACGACCGGCAGATGTGCGCACTGACCGAGACCGAGTGGGAGATTCGAGACCAGGATTTGTCACCGGTGAGCGTCTCGATTCACGACATCGGCAACTTCCTGGGCGATGGGGATGCAGAGAAGGGCGATTTTCCGCATTACATGTTGAAGGAGATTTACGAGCAGCCGGAGACGCTGGCGAATG
>JAKEEV010000464.1 GCA_022616395.1 Planctomycetia bacterium
GCCCCAAAAGCAGCCGTTCATCGTCATCGAGGGAACCGAGCCATTCGCGGGCCGCGCCGACGAACGTTTCGTGCCACCGACCAGCCGCATCTGTCTTTGGCGTGTTGTCCATCGGCAAGGCAATCTCGTCGTCGGGCAGTGCCGTTACTCCGGTCGATTGGCGGAGTTTCGAGAGGTGCCAGTTCTGGAACACGCGAATGAGCCACGGAGCCAGCGGGCGCTGGCCGTCGTAGCGAGCCAGCACCGGAAGCGAGTCCTCGCTCTCGGACGCGATCAAGTTACTCCAGAACTCCGTTACGGCGGTGTCCTGCTTCTCCTCGTTTCGCGGATAGAGCCGCACCGCTCGCGCGCGAAGCGCATCAACGAGCAGGCAATCGCTTCGACCCGTGCGCGCGTTGAAGAGCACTTCCCACGCCGCGTTCTGACCGACAAGGCAACCGACGCACACGATCCAGTCCACCGCGTACAGTCCTTCGAGATACGCGGCCCACGAAATGGGACCGGTGGCTTTTGGCGCAAAGATTCCAAATGTGCGTTCCAGATGAGACAGAAAGACCGGCTCGGTTAGCTTCACCGTCGGCATCTGAAGACGGACGAAGTGATACAGAAGCGCAATGCGCCCCTTATCGGCGGCAGAGAGGGGCGGAAGGGAGGCGGGTGAACTCACGGTCCGATCCAATCGGGGAACTCCCAAATCCAATCACCACCAAGTTGTATTCGTTTTTGCCATGATTTGGGATTTCTGATTTGGGATTTCTCTTCGGTGTCCTTTGAGTGCGAATTGGTGTGGAACTGGTGTTTTGTTCCGAAAGGCAGGAAAGACACGGACCAAAACACCAGACACACCAATTCGCACTCAAAGGGTTAACGCGGAACAAACAGAAGCACCTCCACGTGTGAGGGCGGGAACTTCTCCGTCTCGACCACCGGTGTGGGGTTTACTCCCATGCCCAGCGGCGTGATCGGGCGTCGACTCACTATTCCCAGTTTATGAACTCCGCAGTTCTTCAGATGGTTCGCGACCACCTCGGCTTGCTTCTTGGTTAGCTCGCGTGCGGATTCCGCGGTCTGGCTCTTGTCGTTGGGGTCGAAGAACGCCACGACTACCAACTCCGAATCCTTTGCCTTGTTCGACTTCAGCGCGTTGGCGAGGTTGTTGAGCGTGACCTGTCCGTTGTAGGACAACTCCGCGCTGTTCGGCTCGAACATGTTCTTGCTTTCGTAGACCCACCGCTCGCGCTTCATCGTTGGGCGAACCAGGATCGCGGTCGCGTCCTCAACGTAATTGCGCACGATGGGCAATTTCCCCAGCGCATCGCTTCCTTGCTTCACCGATTTCAACGTGTCGCGACCATCTGCGACCAGCCCGCGAAGGTTCCCCATCTCGCCTTCGATGGTGCCGACGGCCTTGTCTGCTCGGCCAACGAGCTTGCGCAGATCGGCGAGCGTATCTCGTGCGTCTTCGTACAGGTCGTCGTCGTGAATCAACTTCGCCAGGGTGCCGTCGCTCTCCCGCACCTCTTCGATGAAGCCCTTTGCCGTGGCAACTGTCGCGCGGGTCTCTTTTGCCAGAGTCTTGACCTCGGCCGCGGTCTCCTTCGCTCCTTTTGCCAGGTCGCGCACCTCCGCGACGGCTTCCTTCATGTCGAAGGGCTTCACGCCCCGGAGTCGGCCATCGACCAGAGCGCCGCGCTTCGGATCACCCGGTTGAATGCTGATGACCTTCGAGCCAAGTAATCCGGTGTCGTGAATCTGTGCCGAGGCGTCCGCGTAGATTCGGGAAGCGAACTTCGCTTGAATCTTCATCCGCACGGTCACTTCCGCGTCGGGTCCATCGTGGTCGGGGTATTCGACTGCAATCACCTGCCCCGCGTCCACTCCGCGGATGCGCACCGGCGTGCCGGGAGAGATGTCATGTGCTTCCGGGAAGCCCGCGGTGACTTCCGTGGTGTCAGTCCAGAATCCTTGTTTGTCAGCAATTCGAGCGACTCCATAACCACCAAGCACAAGAGCAACCACAACCACCAGGCCAAGAGCCACGGACTGCCCACGAGAGAGCGACTGGGACACGAGAATTCTCCCCGGAGTGAAACAAGGTGCGACAATTATACGCCAGAGAAAAAGCCAAGTAGGACGGGCTTCCAGCCTGTCTAAAGACAGCCTGGAAGGCTGTCCTACTTGCTTCAACGCGAATCAGGACGGGCCGATGTGGTGTTATTCGCGGGGAAGTGGCGGGGATTATCCAGGAGTTGAATCACAGTTGGAAAAAGAATCGGCGGTGAGAAGTCCTCACCGCCATTCGCGAATTGCGATTCCCGGTTCCGAGTGCCGGGCTTCACTCCGCGTCGGGGGAGGATTGTTCAAATCCCAGCCGAACCGCGTCTCGGACCCAGTCCCACTCGGCCAGTTCTCCCTTGAGAATCCAGCCCGCGCGGAGTTCTGACTCCATCGTATTGAAGTCCTGGTCGCGGAACTTGGTTGCTGCATTCTGACCGTATCGCATTGCCCGCCGCAGGGTCGCGGGGTCGATGGAGGGCGGCTGGGTCATGTCTTCAAACCGGTCGAGAACGACCTCGGTATCATCGGAAGCCTTAGTCATCGCGAGAACCCCGCCAGCAGTGGGCGAAGGATGAATGAGGGAAAGCAAAGCCAGTGCCGAGACGCCGTTCGCCATTCCATACGCGGATTTGTCGGGGTGAGATTCAGTTCGCCAGAAGAAGAGAGCTTCTGATGTGGGCGACATTCCCCCTCTTGGGGAAACACCGTCAGGCGACCAGACCCGCCAGGGAAAACCGGGCGAAAACGACCAAAACGGCCGAGATTTGTCCCTGTATCTGAAGTTAGGGGATGGACCGGGAATTGTCAATTGCGTTTGGCGGTGACGTTGCAATGCTCAAACAAGAAACAACCCGCGACACGTCTTCCCCCACGTGCCGCAGGTCGGCGAAAGCACTCACTTCCCGATCATCTTGTTGAACTCGTCCTCGTTGATGATCTTGATGCCGAGTTTCTTCGCGTCTTCGAGTTTACTGCTGGCCTTCGGAAGTTCGCCCAGCAGAAGGAAGTCGGTCTTCTTACTCACGCTGCCGCTCGTCTTGCCTCCGTTGTCCTTGATCGCGCGTTCGATGCCGACGCGGTCGTAGCCCGCCAGAGTGCCGGTGACCACAATCGTCTTGCCCACCAGCGATCCTCCACCAGCCGGAGCGGCCTTCTTGTCGTGAGTCATCTTGATTCCGAGTTCCTTCAACTCCGCGACGAGTTTCTTTCCGTTCGGACCGTCGAAGTAGGCGCGCAGGTATTTTGCTCGCTCTGGCCCCCACCCTTTCACCTTCGCTAACTGTTCCGGTTTCGCGGCGATGATTAAATCGATGTCGGGGAACTCTTCGGCCAGAGCCTCGGCCATTTCCTCGCCGACCATGTAGATCGCCAGAGCCGGAAGCAGCCGGGCCAGCCCGCGATTCTTGCTCGCCGCGATTCCATCAAGAAGTTTCTGAGCCTTCGTGTCTCCGAACTTCTCCAGCGTGAGCAGTTGCTTCTTGTCGACGCGGTAGAGATCGGGGACCGACTTCACCAACCCGGACTCAACGAGTTGCTTGGCGACCTCGCGACCCAGCCCGTCGATTTCCATTCGCGTCTTGCGAGCGTATCCTTCGAGCCGCTTCCACATGCCACCAGAACACGCTTCCGGGTTGCTACAGTTGAAGTTGTAGCTGTTCGCGGTCTCTTCTTTCTTGACCGGAGCGCCGCACTCTGGACAGAATTCCGGCCACGTAATGACCTTCTCGGTGCCCTTGCGGTCGCTCTTGATGACATCCACCACTTGCGGAATGATCTCGCCTTTCTTCTCGACGACCACCGTATCTCCGATGCGTACATCGCGCTCCGCGACCCACGACGCGTTGTGCATACTCGCGTGTGTCACGGTGGTGCCGGCGAGTTGCACCGGTGGGTCGAACGTCGCGACTGGAGTGAGTTCGCCGAACTTCCCGATGTGGAACACGACCGCCCCGAGCTTCGTGGTGCCCTGCTCCGCCTCGAACTTGAACGCCTTGGCCCACTTCGGAACCTTCGCGGTGTAGCCGATCTTCTCGCGCTGATCCCAGTCGTTGACCTTGATGACGATACCATCCGTGTCGTAGGGAAGTTCCTTGCGCTTCTTGTCCCAGTGCTTGCAGTATGCGAGCACCTCGTCGATGCTCTTGCACAGCTTCTCGTGAGGGTTGACCGGGAAGCCGAACTCCTTGAGCTTCGCCAGCAGTTCCGATTGCTTGTGGAGTTTCAGCCCTTCCATCACTCCCGCACCGTAGACGAAGATGGAGAGCTTCCGCTTGGCGCATTCCTTCGGATCGAGCAGTTTGAGTGTGCCGGCAGTAAGGTTGCGAGTGTTCTTGTAAGGATCAGCCTTCTTCTTTGCTTGCTCCGCGTTGATGCGGACCAGTTCGCTGCGCGTCATGTACACTTCACCGCGAACCTCGAACGTCTTGGGTGGGTTCTTGGTGGCGAGTTTCAGCGGGATCGCGGCGATTGTTTTTGCGTTGTGGGTCACATCATCCCCGACGCTTCCGCTTCCGCGCGTGGCCGCGAAGGCAAGTTGCCCGTTCTCGTAGGTAATCGCCATTGAAACGCCGTCGATCTTCAACTCCGTGACATATTCGACGACCGCCTTTGGGCCGAGCGCTTTCCTCACGTCCGCATCGAACTTCCGCAAGTCGTCCTCGTCGTAGCTGTTCTCGATGGACAGCATCGGCACCTTGTGCGTGAGCTGCTTGAAGCCGGGAATCGGAGCACCGCCAACTCGCTGAGTCGGGCTATCGGGCGTGACCAGTTCCGGGTGCTTCTTTTCGAGGTCGATGAGTTCTTGAAGGAGCTTGTCGAACTCGCGATCAGAGATGACTGGTGCGGCTTCGACATAATACAGTTGGTTGTGGTGGTCGATCTCCTTGCGGAGTTCCGCGGCGCGGTCTGCCGGCGTGGTTTTTGGCATGGGGAAGTGCCTCTTTGGGTTAGAGAGTGAGTTTCAACAAACGGATTCTGCCCTGAAACCGCGGGAAGAGCAAGCTTGGGAGGTCTCCTCCTTCGCTCGCGTTGAACTGACTGAATGAACAGGCGTTACGATTTGCCAAGTACCAGATCGACCACCCAGCACCCGCGGACGTGCGGCTGGTTGGCATCGCGGCAATGGTTCAGGATAACTTCGTTATCACAGCCAGCGTCTTGAAGCGCATCGGCAAGAATGGGCATCGCGGAGAACTCTCGCGACTCCCACATCTGACGTGCAAGAGCAATCGCTGTGTCAGTGCGCCATTCAGAAGAGAACGCGACGGGTCGGAATGGGTTGCCGAAGATGTCGCGGACAATCGCGGCATGCACCGCGATTTCGGCCAGCTCTGACGAGTATCGCTTCTTGTCGTTTGGATTTGTTTTGGCTGTCCATCCGCCCTCAACGGCCTTGATCTCGACCATTGCGGTTGCTGCATCACTGGACGCCATCGCGGCCTGAGTGGGTTTGCTTCTGGCGCATCTCAAAATAGCTTGGGATGCGAATCGCCTTGCCAGCGCGCCGAACGGAGCATCGGTTGGGTGTGTTTTCAGTGTGGAGAGGTGAAGCTTGCGAGCGTCTGCCAGTCCGTTGCGCGTTGGCGAATCAATCCACGCTTCCAGGTTGTCGAGTGCGACACTCTGACCGCCCGGAAGAGCCGCAAGCACGCGACGAGCGCACGCGATCCCGAACCGACGAAACCGCTCGTCCTTGATCTTCCCCTGCCCCGTCGAACGAGAGAACAACGTCCAGATCATCCGGTACGAATACTGACACTCCAGCCACTGAGCTTCGTCCATCGGTGTTCCTCACTCCTTCCCCAACACCAAATCCACAACCCAGCATCCGCGCACGTGAATCTGCTTCGCGTCTCGGCAGTGGTTGAGCACATCGTCGTTATCGCAACCGGCATCTTGGAGCGCATCGGCCAATATCGGCATGGCGCTAAACTCGCGGCTTTCGTACATCTGACGAGCCAGTGACAACGCGGTGTCAGTGCGCCACTCAGAAGAGAAGTCGACAGCGCGGAACGGATTGCCGAAGATGTCGCGAAGCAACTTCATCTGTTCTTCTTGCTCGTCGAGATAGGCCCATTGATAGAGATCGCTCCGTGGTTCTTCCGATTCCTCGTTGGCGATCACCTCCGCGAGTTGATGCGGGAGATTCGCCCACGTATTGCGGGAACCAGTCAGGGTACGGTCCACCAGATCGACGAATCGCCGAAGTTGATGGGCAAGGACAGATCGAGCGGCCTGGCTTGCCTGTTTTGAAGCGTTGCGTGCTTCCTCCCCGCTTGCAATCCCCTCAGCGAGTGCCTCCGCGACTTCGACCGCCTTCTGAAGTCTGATGTCGCTCAGGCGCTTCCAGTGGCGTCGGCAACACGCGCAGACAAACAGTTGCACTTTCCGATCGCTCACCTTGCTTGTGGATTGCTCCACCATCAACCACGAATTGTTACACGCCAGCCATTCTGCTTCGGTCATGGCGTTCTCCACTGCGTCGGCATCGGGTCCGTGTGGCTGTATAATAGCCGCATCTGCCTGGATTGTGCGAGGTCCGCTGTCGATGACCGGTACCCTCATACAAGGCATCCACCACTACTGCATCGGACTGAGCTACCTCTGCGCTTTTTTGCTGGAACTCGCACGGCTGCTCTGGCCGGCGAAGGGCTGGCGAATCGCGGGGCTGGTGTTCGGCGTGGCGGGGTTGTTCGCGCACACCGCGTACTTGCTTGTCAATCAACCACCGCCGAGCGCGCCGTATGGTTCGCTGTTGTTGCTCGCGTGGGTGCTGGCTCTCTTCTATCTCTACGGCACGGTTCACCACGCGAAGCAAGCGTGGGCCATCTTTGTGCTGCCGGTCGTGATCGTGCTTGTCGCGATGTCACGCGTGTTGCTCTTCGCGACACCGGGGCAGAATGATTTCAGCTTCGCGCGGTGGCTGGCTGGCGACCGCTTCTGGGGAGCGGTTCACGGTGTACTCATCCTGCTGGCATCGGTGGGAGTCAGCGTTGGCTTTTTGGCGAGCGTGATGTATTTGATTCAGGCGCGCAGACTCCGGAACAAGGTCGCGCCCGATAGCGTGGTGCCGATGCTGAGTTTGGAACGGCTCGAAACAATGAACCGCCGGGCGCTCAATGTCGCGTTCCCGCTACTCACCGCGGGTCTTCTCGTGGGTACACTGCTGCTGAAGCACGGGTACGACATTGACAACTGGTTGTCACTGAAAGTTCTTTCCACCGCGGGGTTGTGGCTAGTGTTTCTCGTGCTCTTGTATCTTCGCTATGGCGTGCATGTCCCGGCTCGTCGGCTGGCAGCTCTTTCCGTCGTCGCATTCGGCTTGCTTCTGGTCGCGCTCGTTGCTTCTCACCCGTTCGCGACAGGAGGTGCTCAATGAACCTCCGCACGATCGGCTGTAATGTCTCTTCCGCGGCTGTGGACTTGCGCGAGCGGCTCGCGTTTGATGCCGCGAAGACTCAGCGAGCATTAACCGAACTCTCCGCGCGCTTCGCGGCCGAAGTGGTGGTTCTCGATACGTGCAATCGCGTCGAACTTTACGTTTCGCGTATCGACACGGTCGCTCCGGTTCACTCGCCGCTCATGGCGGAGTTCCTCTCGGAGTTGCACGGGTTACCCGCGAGCGAAATCGCGCCTCATCTTTACGAACACGCTGATACCGCGGCCGCGAAACATCTGTTCCGTGTCGCTTCGGGTCTCGATAGCGTTGTGCTGGGGGAAGCTCAGATCGCAGGGCAAGTGAAAGACGCTTACGAAACGGCTCAGCAAGCCGGAGCAGCCGGACCACTCCTGAACGCACTCTTCTCCGCTGCGCTTCGCGTCTCGAAGCGCGTGCGAAGCGAAACCGGTATCGGACAGGGGCACGTGTCGGTATCGAGCGCGGCTCTGGACTTTGTTCGAGTGGTGTTCAACACGTTCACCGACAAGACCGTGCTGGTGATCGGCGCTGGCAAGATGGGCCGATTAACGCTCAAGCATCTCGCGGACCTTCACCCGGCCGCGGTGTTGGTCACAAATCGCAGTTCGGAGAAGGCCGCGACTGTCGCGAACGATTGCGGTGGGCGAGTGGTGCCGTGGGAACAACTCGATGAGGCGCTTGTGCAGGCCGACATTGTGTTAAGCACGACCGGCGCGCCTGAACCCATCGTGTCGCGTCGGCGGTTTGACGAGAAGGTGCGTCGAGGTCGAGGTGGACGGCCTCTGTTGATCTTCGACATGGCCGTTCCGCGCGACTTCGATGCCAGCATTCACGATGGAGAAGTAAGCGTCTTCAATGTGGACGATCTCACGCGAGTGGCCGACCGCAGCATGGCCGAACGTCGCCGACACTTGCCCGCGGCCGAAACAATCGTCGAAACCGAAGTGAAGAAGTTCGTGGCCGACTGGAACCGACGCGCGAACGGGCCGGTAATTGGCCAACTCACGGCGGAAGTGGAGAAGATTCGAGACGCGGTGCTTGCTCCGCTCTTGGACAAGCTCAACGGCAAGTTGACGGACTCGGAGAAGGCGTACATCGAAGGCGCATTTCGTCTCTTCCAGAATCGCTTGCTGCATGGCCCAATCGCGGCTCTTCACGAAGCCAGCCACGAAGGCCACGGCGGCCTCCGCGAAGCGCTGATGAAGCTCTTCGGACTGAAGGGCTAGAGCGGACTTCAGGTTTTCGTAGCGTGTCTTAACGAGCCGCGACCGCAAGGGAGCGGTTAGGCTTTCCCGCTCCCTCGCGGTCGCGGCTCGTTAGTTCGCGGTTAGGCTTTCCCGCTCCCTCGCGGTCGCGGCTCGTTGGGTCGCGGTTAGGCTTTCCCGCTCCCTCGCGGTCGCGGCTCGTTAGTTCGCGGTTAGGCTTTCCCGCTCCCTCGCGGTCGCGGCTCGTTGGGTCGCTACAGAAACTTGAAGTCCGCTCTAGAAGAGTGACATCGCGGTGTCACTCCAGTTCGATCTCAATGACCTCAAACGGCAAAGATGCGCCGAGCACCTTCCACACGGCTGCGCGCTGATCGTCGGTAGTCACGTCCACGCACTGATCCCACCATGCTCGCCATTTCTCTTCCCAGTGCTCCTCCGGGAGCTTCACCGGCAGCTTCAGCGCGCGCAACTTCGCGCGAAGTGGCTTCTCCACAGAGAGATCGAGCAGGTGGAACGGGTTCATTGTGCGTCGAGCTTCCGCCGCGAGTTGATTCGCGAACGTATCAGCCGCAGTTCGGTCGGCGAACAGCTTGAGAGGCACTCGCGAACCCGTGTCGTTGCTCATCTGATCGCCGCACGACTTCCCGTCGCGGTCGAGCGCTCGCCGGACGACGAGATACATGGTGTGGCTCATGCATCGTCCCCCAGTTCAATCTCCACAACTTCGAAGAACACCGTTTGCGAAATATCGAGTCCCATCTGATCCGCGCCATCGCGGCGCGACTCTCGCGTGAAGGAACTGTAGCCGTTATGCTCCGGTTGTGCCTGGCGTTCGCGGTTCAGGCGGTCGCACTCCGCTTCCGCCGCGGTCTTCGAGCGATATGCACGGACCATGTTTCCGCCCTCGTAGTCCGCCTCCAGCGTCGGCTCGTCGTGCCAGGTCCAGTTCACTTCTGTTACCACATATGCTTTGCGGTTCGGGCGCACTTCGGTCACTTTGAAGAACCTCACCTTGTCGAACGCTTGCCACGCATGAGCCAGTTGCTCAGCGCTCCAGGTGTGCGCGAAAGCATCCCACCACGCAATCCAGTCGGCGTGTCCCTTTGGGTTTTCGGGCGGCTCGATGCCCACGTCCATGAGCCAGTCATGCAGCCGCGGGCCGTCGAGCGAAGTTTGGTAGAAGAGTGCCGCTCCTCCATACTGAAATGGATTGACATCGCGTCGAGAGATGGCTTCGCGCTTCCTACGGTCGGCTTCGGCTTCATCGAATGACGCGAACTCCGCGACGCGCTCTGATCGCGGAGTGTGCCGGTAGTATCTGTCTCCGTACTCGCTATGTATCCAGTCGATCTGAGATACAACGAACCTCGTCACGTCAGGCATCGCTCACCTCCACGCGAAGCACTTCAAAGAGCGGTTGATCGCAGACTTCCCACACCGCGGCACGCTGATCTTCGGTCGCTTCATCCTGGCACAAGTCCCACCACTCGACCCACTCCAATCGCCTGTCGCTGGCCGGAAGCGGCAGTGGAAGCGCGAGCCGCGTGAACTTATGGTGGTAGAACGGCTCCGCGTCCGGTTCAACAAACACAAACGGATTCACCGTCTGTCGGCATTCGACTGCAAGCTGATCGCGAAACGCCTCGGCCGCGGAACGCTCGGCGAACATCCACAGCGGCACGCGTGCATCGCGCGAAGGTCGTTCGCGCCAGCCGCTCGAAGCCGTATCCCCGATTGCTCGCCTCTGAACCAAAAAGCCCACGCCCGCGAGCGGCGGCACATTCGTCGGCACTTGTACGACTTCAAAGAACGTGGCACGCGGAAGCGGCCAAGTGCGACTGCTTTCATCGTAACCTCTTCGGCGGTCGTAGCGGAACCAATAGGAGTTGTGGAAGTTATGCCCGTTGTTCCGAACGCGGTTCTGCCTCATGCGCTCGGCTTCAGCCGACCCAGCTCGACGATATACACCAACAAGGCGCCCGCCTTCGGTGCCGGCCGTGACCGTGCCCCCGTCGCGCTGAAGTCGGCCCCACACAATGTCGATCACGACGTGCGCGACATTCGGCACTTCTTCCGCCACGTCGAAGAACTTCACCTTGTCGAACGCGGCCCACGCATGAGCCAGTTGGTCCGCGCTCCAGGTGTGAGCGAACGCATCCCACCACGCGCGCCAGTCGCGATGATGCAGATGACTGACCGGCGGATCGATCCCCGCGTCCATCAGCCAGTCGTGGAGTCGCGGGCCGTCGAGCGACGATTGAAAGAACACCGAACCGCCGCCAAAGCGAAACGGGTTCTCGTCCGCGCGGCACTCCGCTTCGCGCTCTCGGCGATGCAACTCCGCCTCGTCGAACGTGTCGAACGTCGCGATTGGCTCCGCGGTCGGCACTCGCCGCGTGTACGGATCGCCATGAGGAGGCTGATGCCACCCAAGCCGACGAACTGTATATCGCGAAGCGTTCATGGGAATCACAGGGCAAACAAGACAGAAGAGGAATGGCCACAAAAACGCACAAAAGGCACAAAAGAAAACCAAAGATGAAGACAGAAGATTGAGTTCAAATTCACTTTGGCTCTTCTCTTCATTTTGTGCCTTTTGTGCTTTTTTGTGGCCATTCCTCTTCTCTTATCTCTTCTCGTTCCACTCTTTGTTGGCGTACTTCTCGGCTCGGATGATCGGGATGCGGGCTAACTCCTGCGCGGTCCATTCTCCTGGCAATACTTCCCAGCCTGTGTCAGTCGCGAATGCTGCCGCGAGCAACTTCGCCAGCTCTTCGGGCGTGAGTTCCAGCGCGCCGGGTCGGTCGTGGATGCCCGGAAGCAGCGGCGCGAACTCACTTCGCCGAAGCAGAATGCTTCCGTGCTGCAACAGCGCGCCGCGCATCTTCCGCTGAGCGCTGCCGGCGACCTTCGAGCCGTCAATCAGTAAGTCGCCGGGCGTCTGATGCAGGAAACACACCACTTCGCCGAGTTTCTGCTCTTCGCCACACACCACGGCGTGCGACGCGACTCCGCGATCCTTCAACACTCTTTGCAGAATGTGGTGGAAGCGGCAAATCCAGTTTTCGGAAGACACCCACTCTTTCCCCCGCGGCAGCGCAAGCGCGTAAGTCAGTTCGTGGTGATGCACGATTGCCGCGCCGCCTGTCGAGCGACGGACCCACGCCAGCGACGAAAGGTTCGCGTCTCGTTCTGGAGTGTGGTCCGCTCGCTCCGCGAGTCGCCTACTTTCTTGAATGTGGTCCGCTCGCTCCGCGAGCGGTTGTCTTTCCCGCTCGCTCCGCGAGCGGACCACATTCGGCTGAAAGTACCCCAGCGAGAGCGTCGGCTCGGTCCAGGTGTAGAAGCGCAGCGACGCGACTCCGAGCACCGCGCTTTCGAGCATCGCTTCATCAGCGGCCATGTTGGTTGCACCGTCGGCTGAAGCGAACGGCAACAAGCGGAGTGTCTGGCTCATGGAGTCATCTTAACGGCCAACGCGAATCCGGGCGAATCCGTCGCGATTCACCCAATACCCGCGCTGGATTGTCGAACAAGAGGTAAAGACTAAGATTGCAGTATGATATCACTCAGCTATCGGAGGTAATTCACATGGAAGACCGCGAACTGAGACTGGTGTCGGGTTGGACCGTGGCGCTTGTGATGCTTCTGGTTCTGGGTGGCATCATCGCGCTGTGCGTGCTGGCAGTGCAGTGGAAAGATCCAAACTACCTCTGGGCGATCATCCCGCTGGGCGTGGCGTGGGTCGTGTGTCTCAACGGATTCATCGTGAACAACCCGAACGAGTCGCATGTGGTGCAGCTCTTCGGCAAGTATGTCGGTACGTTGCGCCGAACTGGTTTCTTTTGGGGCAACCCGCTTTACTCGCAGATGGTTGTGAGCCTGCGTGTGCGCACCTTTGAAACAGGCATGACCAAGACCGAGGAGCGGAAGGACAAGGCCGGCAACGTGCTGGTGTCGGGCAGCGCTCATCGTCAGCCGATCAAGGTGAACGACAAGGAAGGCACGCCGATTGAGATAGCCGCGGTGGTGGTGTGGAAAGTGGTGAACTCGGCCGAGGCCGTGTTCCAGGTGGACGATTACGAGGAGTTCGTGGAACTGCAAGCCGACGCGGCTCTGAGGAACCTCGCCTGCCGATACAGCTACGACGTGCCGGAGACCGATATCCATTCGCTTCGCGGGCACATCGAGGAAGTCGCGGCTCAACTGCGGGTTGACTTGCAAGCTCGAATGAGACAGGCCGGCGTCGAGGTGCAGGAAGCCCGCATCAGCTACCTGGCTTACGCCCCAGAGATCGCGGCGGCGATGCTTCAGCGGCAACAGGCCGGCGCGATCATCGCGGCCCGCTCGCGCATCGTTGAAGGTGCAGTCGGGATGGTGGAACACGCTCTTCAGATGTTGAGCGAGAAGAACATCATCGAACTTGACCCCGAACGCCGAGCCGCGATGGTCAGCAACCTGCTCGTGGTGCTCTGCGGTCACTCGACCCCGCAACCGGTCTTAAACACCGGCACGCTGCACAACTGATGGTGGTGAGTCGTCGGTAATCAGTTATCAGTTATCAGTGAACAGTCAGCAGTGAACAAAGGCATTTTGCTTGATGACTGATGACTGATTACTGATTACTGATTACTTACCACTCACTACTCACTACTCACCACTTATGGCGAAGAAGGAAGTGAAGCCGTTCTTGTTGCGAATCGACCCGCGTGTGCTGGCCGCGATCCAGCGCTGGGCCGAAGCGGATTTGCGCAGCCTCAACGGTCAGATCGAGTACATCCTGCGTCAAGCTCTGGCCAAACGCGGCGTGAAGCTCAGCGACTTCGAGGAGAAGGGAAGCAAAGCTGACGCTGACGAGTGAGGCACGCGAGGGTAGAATCCGCAAGTCACCTGACGGGAGGCTTCATGTCCGTTACAGTCGCGATTTCCGAAAACCCGCCAATCACAGTTCCGGCTCGTGCGACCGCGAGTCTGGCATCCTTCCGCGAATGGGCGAGAGATAACGACCTGCCGGAAAAAACCAAACTCCTTTACTGTCGTGGAGAGGTGATGATCGACATGGGCACGGAACAAATCTTCAGCCATGTCGAGGTGAAGACGGAGATCACAACTGTGCTGCGCGTCATCGCGAAGGAAGGGAAACTCGGGCGAATGTGGGCAGAGGGGTTCTTGGTCACGAACAAGGACGCGGAGCTGTCGTGCAACCCGGACGCAGTGTTCGTCTCGAACGAGGCGTTCTCTTCCAAGCGAGTGAAGTTGGTCGAGGGCAAGGAAGGCGGGTTTGTGGAATTACTTGGTTCCCCCGACATGGTGTTGGAAGTGGTGAGCGACAGTTCGGAGAAGAAGGACAACCAGACGCTATTCGAGGCGTACTATGAGGCCGGGATCTCGGAATACTGGCTGGTGGACGCACGCGGAGAAGAGATCGAGTTCAACATCTACAAGCACGGCTCGAAGAAGTATACGGTCGTCAAGAAGCAACCGGGCGGCTGGGTGAAGTCGGCTGTGTTCGGCAAATCGTTTCGGCGGACGCGCGGCAAAGATGCAACCGGTAATCCAGAGTTCACACTGGAAGTCAAATAGCGAACAGCGAGCACTTCATGCCTTCTTCCTCCGGAATCATCCAAACGCGGTGCTGCATTTCCGGTGGCGGGCCGGCGGGGATGATGCTCGGCTTGCTCCTGGCCCGCGCGGGCGTCGATGTCATTGTGTTGGAGAAACACGGAGACTTTCTGCGCGATTTTCGCGGAGACACCATTCACCCGTCCACGCTCGAAGTCGTGTACGAACTCGGATTGCTCGGAGACTTTCTCAGTCGGCCGCATCAGGAAGTTCGCCAACTTGTCGGCAATGTCGGCGGCTTCGAGATTCCGCTCGCGGACTTCACGCACCTCCCCACGCACTGCAAGTTCCTTGCGTTCATGCCGCAGTGGGACTTTCTCGACTTCGTGGCCGATCACGCGAAGCAGTACCCCACGTTCCGGCTGTTGATGGATACGGAAGTGACAGGTTTGATCGAAGCCGACGAGCGCGTGATCGGCGTGAAAGCCACCACGCCCACCGGCTCGCTCGAAGTGCGCGCGGATCTCACCGTGGGCGCTGATGGGAGGCACTCCACGGTGCGCGAACAAGCGGGTTTACCCATTCGCGATCTCGGAGCGCCGATGGACGTTCTCTGGATGCGTCTTTCGCGCAAACCCACCGACACCGACAGGTCCACCGGCAGATTTGATCGCGGGCGAATTTTCATCATGATCTATCGAGGCGATTACTGGCAGTGCGGCTTCGTCATTCCGAAGGGCGATCATGCCGCGGTGAAAGCTCGTGGAATCGAAGCGTTTCGCGCGGACATCGCGGCGGTCGCTCCCTTCGTGGCGGATCGCGTGGATGAACTTCAGAGCTGGGACGACATGAAGTTGCTCACGGTGACCGTTGATCGGCTGAGGAAGTGGTACAAGCCCGGCTTGCTCTGCATCGGCGACGCGGCCCATGCGATGTCGCCCGTTGGGGGAGTTGGAATTAACCTCGCGATTCAGGACGCGGTCGCGACCGCGAACATTCTTGCGGAGAAGCTGCTCGCGGGAAGCGTAAAACCCGCCGACCTCGCGGCGGTGCAACGTCGGCGAACGCTTCCAACGCAACTGACGCAATGGCTTCAAGTGCAAGTTCAGAAGCGCGTCATCACGCGAGCGCTCTCGGGGCGCGTGCCGCTCACGCCTCCGCTTGCGCTGCGATTATTCCGACGATTCCCGATCCTGCGCCGAATCCCCGCGCGGCTCATCGGCGTTGGCATTCGCCCCGAACACGTCCGAACGAAGGATGCGTTCAAGAACTGAACCGCTCTTCAAACGGACCGATGAATCGCTTCTCGTCGGACGAATCGAGTATCGCGAACACGACTTTCGCGAACGCGCCGCCGAACTTTCCTCGAAGCGCCTTGGCGAACAACTCCGCGATCACTTCCGGATCGTTCTTGAACACGCCGCAGCCCCACGCGCCGAGAACCGCTGAGTCGTGACCGTGCCTGGCCATGATCGCGAGCACTTTCTCGACGCGCTCTCGCATCTCATCGCGCACAAGTTTGTGTTCGTTATCGCGAATCGCTCCGACGTTCACCGCGGGCGAAGTAACGAACGCGCAGAGATATGGCTCGTCGAGCAGTTTGCCCTCATCGTCCTTGAAGACCGGCACAGCGGGTGAATAAATCGCGTAGTTCGTGTAGAACCCGCCGGACATATGCGCGTGATGGCGATACATCGCGTTGCCGTTGATGCACTCGTAGAGCGCGGAAGCCCGGCAGAGCGATTCTTCCTGCGCTCGAGCGCCTCCGAGGAACCCGCCTCCAGGATGCCGGGCGCTTGCGAAGTTCAGAGCAACCGGCTTGAAGCCATCGGCGACCAACTTCCGCGCAGCAGCAAGCGTGGTGTCGTTGATCGTCTCGAAGGTCGTTGCGCGATCAGTCGGCACAAAGCGCGGAAGCGATTCGTCGGGTGGATATGTCACAGTGCCGTTGCTCGCGACTTCAACCAGGTCGCGAATGTGAACAATCTGGCCCTGACGGTTGGTGTACCGCCCGGCGGCGACAATCTCGACGGTGTCGCGGCCAATCGCGGCCGCCTTGCTTCGACTGGGATACATAAGCGGCTCCGTGAGTGATGCGTGAGTGACACGGAGAGTAGAATCGCGGTTCGGTTCAATCCTTGGACGGCAGCGTGCAGACGAAGGCGACACAGCGACTCACCCAATCGCGAAGTTCCTCATCCGTCGCGACGCCATCCGGTTCGACCATCACCCAGCCCTTCATGGCCTTACCTGTGATGTCGAACTCGCGCACGTTCGGATCGCGAAGGGCGTCGGCATATTCGTCGCCAAGTCGGGCAATTAACCACTCTTTCCAAACTCCGACACACATGTTCCCGTTCAGCAGCCAACCCACGCCGCCAAACATCTTCTTCTCGGTGATGTTCTTCTTGCGATCAAACTCGC
>JAKEEV010000465.1 GCA_022616395.1 Planctomycetia bacterium
CAGCGCTCCCTGACGGTCGCGGCTCCGACAAAGACACGCTCCCTGACGGTCGCGGCTCCGACAAAGACACGCTCCCTGACGGTCGCGGCTCCGACAAAGACACGCTCCCTGACGGTCGCGGCTCTGATGTGTGCCGCTCGGCTCGCGGCACCTACTTCAGCTCTTCCAGCCGCGCGCGCAGCCACGTTGAGAACCTCACGCAACCGCGAGGCGTCAGGTGAATCAAATCAGCGAAGTGTTCGTCGGTGAGCCAGGTTTGCTCGCACACAGCGCGGATCACGCGCAGCTTGCGCGTGCGCTCAACTTCCGCCAGGCGCGCGCGATACTCAGAGAACGCTTCGGGGAATTTCGCTTCCAGATCGGCCGTCACCGGCATGTCAACGAGGATGAGTTCAACTCCACGATCCTCGCACCAGTCGATGAGTTTGTGCAGGTATTTCAGGTGCGAGCCGGTGCGGTAGCGATCGAGGTAGTTGAACGGGCTGGGCGGCTGGCCGAAGAGCTTCAAGTGGTCGTAACGCACACGCGAGTACCCCCGGTGTGGGGCATAGCCAGTGCCGCGAGCAAGATTGTCGGCGTGTTCGCGCAGTTCGTCTGCTTCCTTCTTCGTTTCGGGGCATGAGCCGGGCATCAACTGGTCGGCTTGGGTCGCGGCCCACATGCGCATTGCGTGGCGATAGCGATAAATGCTCGACGCTTTACCGAACTGGGCTTCGATGTAGTGCCGGATGATCCACTCACTCGCATCGGGGCGCGTTTGCACCACTTCGAGCACATCGTCTCGATTGAACAGCGAGTGAACGGCGTGAGGTTCTCCGCGGCTGTCGTTGAGATCGCTGGCGGTGATGCCGTAGACCAGCATGCGGGGCGGTGTGGGGCAGGCGCGGAGAGTCGCGAAGTAGAAATCGGTCGTTGTGCCTCCGGAGAGACCCACCGCGTAGACATTGGCGAGCGGTCGCCCGCGCCACATCACGCCCGCAATCAGCGTGGGGTCGATTCCTTCACCCACCGGAGACGCTCCGATGAATACCACGTCGCGCGGTTGCTCGGAACAGCCCTTGATGCGCGCTCGGTAGTCATCAGGTGAATACTGTTCCCAGAGAGGAGCGAGTAACCCCACGCCGTAATCCGCCAGGAACAATAAGAACACGAACACCAGCACCGCGCGGTTTCGTTTCGTGAAACCCGGTGCGCGTGCGGCTGGTGTGGGCGTTTCGACAAGCACAACGCTTTTCACGACGGGAGCGGTCGCGGGCGCTTGCGCTTGTGGAAGCGGTTTCAATGTTCTGGGTGCTGAGAGCACGTCGGCCATCCGTGGCTGAGAATGAGGGCGAAGTGTTGCACATTTCGCAGACTCGCGGAAGGCGAGTCTTCAGAGTAGTTTTGTGAGAGAAGTTTGTGGAAGTGGGAAAGAACCCCCCCTCACCCGCCGCTTATCGCGGAGCGAAGCGCGTCAGTCGTAACGGCGGGTGAGGGGGGTTTCTAACTCAACCCAACCCCGTGACGTCTTAGCGCAGACGCTCGACTTTCTTTCACAGGCGAGTTTCGCACAATTGTGTGTCCTATTTCGTATTGGCGATGGGGAACTCTTCCCGTTGCTTGCGCTCCGAGTTCACCCAGGGTTTTCCCCTCTCTCGCCCTTGCTTCCGGAATTGGTCCGGGTAGAACAATTGGAACGTCAACCTGTCCGAGTGGAGTTTGAGGCGGATTGGTGTGTTAATGGTGTTTGGGCCGAAAGGCAATGAAGACACGACCCAAACACCAGACACACCAATCCGCCTCAAACGGCTCTGGCCCGCTGGAGGTCCATCCGTGCCTCGCATCCGTCTATTCGTCGCCGCGCTTTTGTGCGTTGGTCTGGCCGCCACCATCGGCGCTCAGGACCGCAAGTTTGATTTGAAGTTCAAGGACAAGGACAAACTCGTCCCGTTCTACCAGGAAATGAAGACCGACGTCACACAGATCATCCAGGTGCAAGGGCAACCTCTCACCCAGAACCAGAAGAGCACCTTCTGGTTCCAGTGGACGCCACTCTCCGAGGAGAAGGCGAAGGAAGGGAACGAGGAATATACCCGCTGGAAGGTGAAGCAGAAGATCGAGGGGCTGAAGATGGAGATTGACATCTCCGGCAACCAGATCGTCTACGATTCGACCAAGGCAGATACCACCGGCAGCGCTGGCAACCCCGGCCTGCTGGAGTTCTTCAAGAACCTCAAGGACGCGGAGTTCACCGTTACCCTCGGCAAGAACTACAAGGTCGAGAAGGTGGACGAAGAGGACAAGAAAAAGTTCATCGCCAAGCTCAGCGCCGGCAGCGCGCAGATGGAAAGCCTTCTCAAGAAGGTCATGACGGATGAGGCTCTCAAGGAAATGGCCGACCCCACCTACAAACTCTTCCCGCCGGATGGAGCCGCCAAGAAGAAGGGCGACAAGTGGGAGCGGAAGACCATGCTGCCACTTGGCCCGGTCGGCACCTACGAACTGACCTACAAGTTCACCTATGCCGAACCCGACAAGGATGGTGCCAGAAAGGACATGGACAAGATTGAGGTGGAAACCTTCATCACCTACGCGGCACCCAAGGAGAACCCCGAAGGGCTTCTCTTCCGCATCAAGGACGGCAGCAAGCTGGTGACGGATACATCCGGTACTCCTCCCGGCAACAAGGGTGTGATCTACTACGACCCCAAGAACCAGCGGATCGACTACGCCGAGATCAAGATCAAACTCAAGGGCGAACTGATCGTCACCATCGGCGGCACCGACACAAAAGCAGAACTGACCCAGGAGCAGAAGACGGTGATCCAGACGAAGGATACTTCCTTCTTGCCCGGCGCAACGCCGGCTCCTCCGCCTCCGCCGCCGAAGTAACGCATTCAGCGGCCGAGACTCCACTCCGCCCGGCCTTGTGCCGGGCGGTTTTGTTTTCATCGTAGTCCTCACGCTCCGCGTGAGGTGAAAAGACCTCACGCGGAGCGTGAGGACTACATTCTTGAAAGCCATAGCATGTCGGTATGGGTGATTTGGGTGATTGTAGTCCTCACGCTCCGCGTGAGGTCGCCGCTTCGCGGCGGAGATTCACCCGCTCAGGTTTCCCCCCGACTCGATACCCTCGCGGTTCGCCAAAACTTTCGCTCGCTGCGCTCGCGACCTCACGCGGAGCGTGAGGACTACTCTGAAAGCGTCTCACGCGGAGCGTGAGGCCGCCGCGAAGCGGCGGGAATTTCTTTTCGCTCGCGTTGCTCGCGACCTCCCGCGGAGCGTGAGGACTACTCTGAAAACAACGGCACCCAGCGAATGCCTCCGACTCTGGTGCTTCCATGCGTATCGCGATTCTCGGAGCTGCCGGGCAACTCGGTCGCGATCTCTGCCCGCGACTCGCCTCGCTGGGCGAAGTCATTCCGCTGTCGCGCGCTGACATTGACCTCAGACTGGCAGAGAACATCGTTCCGACACTGACGAAGCATCAGCCCGATGTGCTGGTGAACTGTGCCGCTTACAACTTCGTCGATAAGGCTGAAACCGAACGGGACACCGCGAGCCTCGTGAACGCCTTCGGCTTACAAATCCTTGCGCAAGAGTGCGCGGTGGTCGATTGCAAGCTCGTTCATTTCAGTACCGATTACGTCTTCGGTCAGAATGCGACACGCGCAACACCCTACCGCGAGGACGATTCACCTGGTCCGATTAGTGTCTACGGGTGGAGTAAGCGCTTTGGGGAGCGCGATGTCGAGTCCGCGTCTCGTGAGCATCTCGTCATTCGCACTTGCGGGCTGTATGGCGTGTGGGGAAGCGGAGGGAAGGGCGGGAACTTTGTTGAGACGATGTTGCGGCTGGTGGGCGAAGGAAAACCGATTCGAGTCGTCCACGACCAGCGCTGTACGCCAAGTTACACCGTTGATGTTGCCTCCGCGACCACGGAACTGATCGCACGCGGGGCCACGGGACTGTTCCATGTCACCAACAGCGGCGATTGCACCTGGTATGAGTTTGCGCAGGAGATTTTCCGGCAGTCCGAGTTGAAACCCGATCTCACTCCCATCATCAGCGCCGAATATGGCGCGGTTGCGAAACGCCCGGCTTATAGCGTGCTTTCCACCGCCAAACTCGCGTCCGTTCTCGGTTCTCCTCTGCGTTCCTGGCAAGACGCTCTGGCCGCGTATCTTGCTGAACGGCAACAGAAACCCACCTGAGCACACTTCGGAACTTCCCGCATTTCGCCGCTTTTCGTTCGCATGCTCTTGACGCCAACCCCAGACGTTGCGAAACTGTAATGAGACAGAATCTCAATAAGCCGACGCGTATTCGGGACGGAAAACGCCCATGTTGATGCCCCTGGACATGCTGCAAGCCGGTGAGTGGGCCGAGGTTGCCGAAGTGACCGGCCAACCCGCGTGGGTTGGTCGACTTGCGGAACTTGGCATCCGTCAGGGATGCCGATTACAGGTCGTTCAACCTGGTTCGCCATGCTTGCTGAACGTCTCCGGCTGCAAGCTCTGTTTGCGCGGCGGGGAATGTTCGCAGATTCTCGTCCGGCCCGTGGGTGAGTGATGCCCACGCTCGCGGAGTTGTCGCCCGGTCAGCGGGGCGAGGTGCTTTCCGTCACCGGCGATCCGGCACTTGTGCAGCGGCTCTACGAACTGGGTTTGCTCGAAGGCGAGCAAGTGGAAGTGGTCGCGCTGGCCCCGCTCGGCGACCCAATCGAGATTCGTCTGGGAAACTCCCGCCTCACTCTCCGCCGCGCGGAAGCGGCGGGCATCGCCGTCCAACTCCTTGAAACGCGGAACTCGGAGCGCGGAACGCGGAACTGAAAACCATCAGACACCAGCCCAATACCTGAATCGGGTTCTGTCTTCACTCCGCGTTCCGAGTTCCGCGCTCCGCGCTTCCAACCATGCTCACCGCCACGCTCACTGTCGCACTGGTCGGCAACCCGAACACGGGGAAATCGACCCTGTTCAATGCTCTTTCTGGACTGCGGCAGAAGGTTGGGAACTATCCCGGCGTGACGGTCGAGATGAAAAAGGGACAGTTTTCCGCCGACGGCGTGTCGGTCGAACTGATCGACTTGCCCGGCACATACAGCCTCGCCGCGCGAAGCCCGGATGAGATGGTCGCGGTCGATTTGTTGCTCGGGCGCAGACCGGAAGAATCGCGACCGGCGGTTATTGTCTCCATCGTCGATGCCACCAACCTCGATCGACACCTCTATCTCACCAGTCAGTTGCTTGATCTCGGCGTCCCGGTGGTTGTCGCGGTCAACATGATCGACGCGGCCAGAGAGCAAGGTATCACGATTGACTTCGAGAAACTCAGTCAGTCGCTGGGAGTCCCCGCGGTGCCGATTCAGGCGAACAAGGGAATCGGCTTGGGCGAATTGACGAAGGCAATTCGTGAATCCGCGGAGCAGGGAGCCGTTCCGAATGGCCCGCAGTTCCCGGAAGCATTCGTGTTGGTCGCGGAGCAACTTCAGAAGGAACTCTCCGACGAACTTCCTCCGGTACTGGTTCGCCGGGCGCTGACCGATGTTGGCGGTTACACCGAGCAGTGGCTTGTCGACCACCACGGCGAAGAGTTCCGGGCGAAGTTGACTTCCGCGCGCGCGAAACTGGCCTCCGCGGGCCATGCGGTGCCGGGTGTGGAAGCACGCGCGCGATTCGCATGGGTGCGTGAAGCCGTGGCCGCGTCCGTAACCAAGCCCGCGGTGCGCCCGGTCACGTGGACCGACCGCATTGACTCAGTTCTCACGCATCGCCTCTGGGGAACGTTGATTTTCCTTCTGGTGATGTTCCTGATGTTCCAGTCGATCTTTCTGTGGGCGAAGCCGCTCATGGATTTGATCGGCAGCGGGCAAGATGCAATCGCGAAGCTTGTGGAAGGCACGATGGCTTCCGGTCCGCTTCGCGCGCTGATTGTGGATGGCGTCATCAACGGCGTGGGGAGCGTGTTGGTGTTCCTTCCTCAAATTCTGATTCTCTTTGGCTTCATCGCGATTCTTGAAGATTGCGGATACATGGCCCGTGCCGCGTTCCTCATGGATCGCGTGATGAGCCGCTGCGGATTAAGCGGCAAGTCGTTCATTCCGATGCTCTCAAGCGTCGCGTGCGCCATTCCGGGCATCATGGCGACACGCGTCATCGAGAACCGCCGCGACCGGCTCGCGACCATTCTTGTTGCACCGCTCATGAGCTGTTCGGCGCGCTTGCCGGTGTACGTTCTTCTCATCGGCGCGTTCATCGCGAAGCCCGGTTCACCTTCTTACCTTCCGGGTTTGGTGCTGTTCGCGATGTACATGATCGGCTTCACGGTGGCGCCGTTAGTCGCGCTCACTCTGAAACGCACATTGCTTCGTGGAGCGCCTCCGGTGTTCGTGATGGAACTTCCGGCTTACCGGCGACCGAAGATCGGCGCGGTACTTCGCCGGATGTTCGATGCGGGCAAAGCCTTCACCATCCGCGCGGGAACGATCATCCTCGCGGCAATGATCGTCGTGTGGGCGCTGCTTTACTTCCCCTACAAGGATGGCGAAGGGAACTCTTACCCCGAACGCATCGAGCAGGCTGAGGACGCCGCGAAGGAGAAGGCCGACCGTTTGAAGGAACTGAAAGAGAAGGACGAGGCGAGCAAGAAGCAGCCAGAAGCTGGCGAACCGATTCCGCCGCAACTGAGCGATGAAGAGAAAGCCGAACTGGAGAAGTTGGAAGAGACCGCGGGGCAGGCGGACAAGTTGAACGGAGAGTGGAAGCGGAACAGCATTCTCGGTCGAGCGGGGCTGACGATGGAGCCGGTGTTCCGGCCGCTGGGATGGGACTGGAAGATCGGCGTGGCCGCGCTGGCGAGCTTCCCGGCTCGCGAAGTGATCGTCGGCACGTTTGGCATTCTCTACGATGTGGGCGATGTGGACCCCGGCGCGGTCGGCGACGATGCAGCCGAAGCCGAAGACAAGGAGAAGGCCGCGGGGCTAACCAAAGCCGTACAAGAGGAATGGGCGAAGGATCCGGTTCGCGGAAAGTATGGCGTGCCGGTGGCGTTGTCGGTGATGGTGTTCTTCGCGCTGTGCTGTCAGTGTGCCGCGACTCTGGCGGTGATCTGGCGCGAAACGAAAAGCATCGCCTGGCCCGCGTTCACCTTCGTGTACATGACAGCGCTGGCGTATGTCGGCGCAATGCTGACGTTCCAGGTGGGAAGATTGGTGATGGGGTGATTGGAAGAACCCCACGAGAGGGCAGTGATCAGTAATCAGTAATCAGTCATCAGTGATCAGTGATCGAGTCATCAGTTATCAGTGAGAAGACGCGCAGACTGATGACTCGATCACTGATCACTGATTACTGTTCTCTATCTGATCTCTGGTTGGGTCTCTTCAACATGTCCACGACACTTCAACTCATCGTGGTCGGGCTGATCGTCGCGTGCGCGGCCGGTTACATCGTGCGCGCGATGTGGAAGACGTGGATCGGCAAATCGAAAGCGAACTGCGGTTCAGGTTGCGGCAAGTGCGCAGCTCCCGCGCCCGACCACAACGCCAACTCGAACACCAACACTAACGGCCGCCACCCGCTGCCAATGGCGTAGTCGATATTTCGGACAGTCAGATGGTCAGATGGCCACATTCAAGATGTGGCCATCTGAGTCAGGCGACAGATCGACACTTCCAGAAGTGGCTGTCTGACTCGGGGCAAGTGCTTCCGCGCGAGTTGCATTTCAAAAAACTCCTCGCACAACAGATGAGTGTTTAAATGTTCAGTCTTTGAATGCGGCTTCGGTCGCGCGAGTTGCATTTTGAAAAAGTGTAGCACAACTCACCGTTGTTTGAATGTCGCTGACCGAAGGGAGCGACAGGCAAAAAACGCACCTCCGACGCTTGCCCTTCGCCACGCGAAGGCGCATCGCGTCTTCTTCCTCTCATATACTATACGCAAGATCAGTAAATGTCAAGATCGCGTTGTTTGCCGAATGACAGGTGTCCAGACTGTCCTACTTCTTGAGTGGCTTCACGATCTTCACCCTCAGCATCACTTTCAGGCCGGTGGCGTTGCCGCTGGTGAGCAGTTCCACCTTGTCGACTGGTTCCAGAATGGCCGCGAGGCCGCCGATTTGTTCCAGGAGTGTTTTCTCTTCGCCCGCGCCGACTCCGGCGAGGAGCTTTGCGAGCTTCGGTGCGTGTGTCGTCAGGTAGTCGCGCGTCGCGACCGCGTTGAAGCGAACAAGCGGAACTTCGCCGCCGGCTTTCGGCTCGGCTGCTGGCGCGCGGAAAGACTTGATCGCTTCGGGTGAAGTCGAGACGAGCAGATAGCCGTTCTTCAGCGCGAAGCAGGGACGGAAGCCCGGCGGGAACGCTTCGCCCGACAGCCACTTGATAACCACATCGCCGTCTTTCTCTTCTCGTAACTCGATCTGATCCTTGTGAGTCGCGTTGTAGGCGATGCGTGCTGTCTGGAAGCCGTAATCGATAGCCCCAACGAGCGCCTTCGCCGCGTCCTCGCCCTTCTGCCCTTCACCCTGCACGCGAACCGCGCCCACCAGCACCGGAACCGTTGCGCCCTTTTCGGGAGCCGTGATCCAGATGCCCCAGTCCGGGCCGAGCGCATCGAGCACCAGCGGAAGTTTGTCCTTGCCGACAATCGGGCCGAGCGTTTGCTCGATGGTTTCGCGCACGCCCGGCTTGTCCTTTTCGGTGGGAACCACGGACGCGAGGAAGTCGATCAGGTCGTTGGCCTTCACGCGGCCAGCAACCGCGAGCATCGCGTTATCAGGGATGCTCTGCCAGAGAGCGGAGGGCGCACGTTCGCCTGAGAGCCAGCCTTTCAGTGCCGGTGGAAGTTTCTCCGGCTGGAAGGAGAGAGACACTCCGAGTTCGGCATTAGTTCCCAGCGCGAAGTAAAGCGCCGCGCTGTCCAGAGCCGCCCACACCTCCGCGAACTTCGTGAGGAAGAGTTTCTCGTCTGGTTTAGCTGCGGCGACTTTTGCTTTGAGTTCAGCATCAAGCGGGCGCGGGTTGATAAGCACCACGGCCGCGGCATCGGCCACGCCGAGCTTCGTCATTCGGGCGACGAGTTCCGGCGGCTTGTCCTTTGCCGCGTTCTTGTCGCGCTCAAGCACCGCTTTGATGTCGGCTTCCGAACTGGAGAAGGCAAACACGCTACCCGCGAAGCAATAGAAGTCGGACGGGCCGTCGGGTTTCTGGCGCTCGAAGTAAGTTCCCCCGGCGTGTTCGCGTTTCGTGATGGCTTTCAGTTCGCCGCTTTTGGTCTGGATGTCGTTGAGCCGATCAACCACCTTCGCGAGCGTTTCGGGTTTGCCCGGCCGCACGATGATGACCGCCCGCTCACCTTTGGGATCGTTGAGAGGAGCGGGAGTGTACGCGAAGACCACCGCGTCTCCGATGAGATCCTGAACCAAGTCGGCAGGGGTGATTCCCAGCGCTGAGAAGATCGGAGTAGCTCCGTCGAGTGCCTTCTTCAGAGCGTCCGAAGTGAGCAGTTGCTTGCCGAGAGCAGAGGTGGGGAACCACGCGGCGAACGGAGATTCGGAGATGTTCTTCGCGTGATCGCGCAAGTTCTGCACGACGACAACAAGCGCTGCATTCGTCGGAGCAACGCGCAGAGCTTCATCACGCGGAGCCGCAACCGCAGGCGCGCAAAGCGCAAGCGTGAACGCGACGACGAGAACAGAGCGAAGGAGCATGGAGTTTTCCGTGAACCCCGCCCGCAAGGGCGGTGGGTGTTGGCGAACCCGACCCGCAAGGGTCGCGGGTCCACACTCCGCCCTTACGGGCGGGGTTCGCCAAAACTCAGTTCGGTTTCGGTTGTACGGAGCCAACGTCTCGCAGGAAGCGGGCGAAGGCTTTCTGGGCGGTGTCGGTGACCGGTTCCAGTCCGCTGCTCGTCGCGGTGGGCAACGCGCTGATCGACTTGCGCGCGGGTTCCAGATCGGCGCCCATCGGCGTTGCGGGCTTGGTAAACGGATCGGTCAGCGCGCTGACGAGTTTCGGTGCCAGCGCAACGGAGTCGGTCAGCGGCTTGGGCGGCTCAAGCGTTGCGAGGCCCGATTTCAATTCATCACCGATACGAATCGGCCGCGGGTCGGGCGCGGTATCGGGTGTCTTGGGCCGCGGGTCTGGCGCGATCTCCACCGGAGTGGGTTGACCAACCACTTCCTTCTGTTGTGGAGTGTTTGGGTTCGGATTGGGGTTCTCGCTCGTTCCTTTCGCGATGAACCAGACTCCGATCACCAGCGCGGCCGCGACCGCCAGTCCGCCCACCGTTGCAAATGCGCGCCGGCGGGCGCGATAGCGCTGATCGGCCTTCACCGCGGAAAGAATCGTATCGGTAAACCCAACCGGCACGCTCACTGGCTCGTTCGGAACGCTCAACGCCGAGAGCAGCACGCGGGCAGCACGAAGGCGTTCGCGGCAACTCAAGCACGCGGCCGGGTGCGGGTCGGCATCGAGTGATTCCGCGCGCTCATCTCCATCAAGCACCCGTTGAAGAAGTTCAACGGTCGCTCGACACTGAGGCGGGATCGGCTCGGCTTCGGAGGGGTCGAATGTCTTCAGCATGATTTCACCTGGGCGCTCCACCAACGTCGGACGGGCGAGAAAGCCCGTTTCTGTAGGACAGGCATCTTGCCTGTCTGAAGCAATGACAGGCAAGATGCCTGTCCTACGTCTGCGGCTTGGGTTGTTCTTCTTCGGGCACAAGTCCGCGGCTTTTCAACCGGTCGAGCAGTTCGAGTCGGGCGCGGTGCAGCCAGGTCTTCACGGTGCCGACCGGTCGATCAACGACTTCCGAGATTTCCTCGTAGGACCGGCCGTGTTCGTGAAACAAGACGAACACTTCGCGGTATTCGTCACGCAGCGCATCGACCGCGGCGCGGATTTCGCGAACCAGTTCGGAGGAATCATCGGTCGGGCGCTGGTCGGGTGCTTCGTGCAAATAGTCCGCCAGTTCCGGCCCTTTGGCCCTGCGCCCGATCCAGGTCCGACAGCGATTGACCGCGATGCTCAGAATCCACGGGCGTAAGGGGCGCTGATTATCCCAGGTGCGTAAGCTGCGAAAGACGCGGAGAAACACTTCCTGAGTCACGTCTTCCGCGTCGTGAACATGGGCAAGCAGTCGCCGACAGACGGCCAGAACGTCGGTCTGGAATCGCTCGACCAGTTCGCGGGCGGCTGCTGGGTCGCTCGCCAGGCATCTCTGGACAAGCGCGGCATCGACGGACACAGGCTGCCCTCTGAGTTTATCTACCCGCGCGCGGAGTGTGGGGTTTCAGAAATGTACTTCGCTTTGGAAGTGCGAGTGTGGGTGCGAGTGTGAGTGAAAAACCAAAAAAACTCACAACGAAGCCGTCTGGTCTTCTGCCTTTCACTGTTTTTCACTCACACTCACACTCGCACTCACACTTTCCGAACACTCACACTCGCACTCACACCGCGAGCGAAGCGAGCCTGTCCGGGTTTGCCTTCGTGGAGCGTTATTCTATCTATTGGGTCGCGATCCGACGGTTTTGGAGTGTGTTCCTTGCGGAATGGACTGTCTGCTTGTAACATCCGGATTGGATTACTCGCGTCCCTGGGCGATTGCGCCCGTTCTTTACCCTCCGGACGCCATTATGCCGTCGCTGATTTTGATGAAGGCTCCTGATGGGGCCGCTCCGAATAAAACCATTCCGCTTGCTGGCGAGCTGATGGTGATCGGCCGGGATGCCGACAAGTGTCAGATCGTGATCCCTCACCACGCGGTCAGCCGCGAGCACGCGCGCATCACCCGCAGCGCCAACGGGCAGTTTTTCATCGAGGACTTGAAAAGCCGCAACCACACCTTCGTCAACAGCAAGGAAGTTCCTCCTCCTGCTCGCCAGCAACTCAAGCCCGATGACCGGATCAAGATTTGCGACTTCCTCTTCCGCTTCCACGACGAACGAGTCGTCAAGCCGCAAGACCTGCCGCCCTGGATGGCCAAGGGTGCCGAGGAGAAGGAGGAACCCGACGAAAGCGGGATGACAACGATCGAGGCGACCCAGGGGAAGGGGAACGCGCAGCAGTTCCTTGACATTGCCCCCACCGACCGATTACGCGCCCTGTTGGACATCAGCCAGAATCTCTCGCGCACGCTGGAACTCGAACCACTGCTCAATCAGATCGCGGAGACTCTCTTCGGCGTGTTCAAGCAGGCCGATCGGTGCTTCGTGATCCTGCTCGACGAAGCCGGTCGACCGGTGCCGAAGGTTCAAAGGAACCGCCGACCGGGAATGGATGACAGCCGGCACAGCCGGACCATTGTGAAGAAAACAATCGACTCGATGCAGTCGTACTTGAGCGAGGACGCTTCAAGCGATGCCAATCTTGGCCCGGCCGCGTCGATTGCCGAGTTCAAGATTCGTTCGGTGATGTGCGTTCCCCTATCCAATTCCGAGGGCCGGGCGCTGGGAGCGATTCAACTCGACACACAGGACCGAGCCAAGAAGTTCAGTAGCGACGATCTGAACATGCTCACCATCGTCGCCAACCTTGCCGGTGTCACGGTTGAGAAAGCCCGCCTGCACGAAACGGTTCTGGCTCGTGAGAAGGAGCAGAAGGAAATCGAGCTGGCTCGCAAGGTGCAACTCGGCTTCCTTCCCCAAACACTGCCCGAGGTGCTCAACTACGAGTTCTACTCGCACTACTCGCCGGCCCAGACTGTCGGCGGAGATTACTACGACTTCGTGACGCTCCCCGGAGGGCGAGTGGCGGTTGTGCTGGGCGATGTGGCCGGCAAGGGTGTGCCCGCGGCTCTGTTGGTGGCCAAGCTCAGTTCCGAAGTGCGATTCTGCTTGCTCACGGTTCCTGATCTGGCCCAGGCCGTGTATCTGCTCAACGAGCAGATGATTCTCGGCGGGTTGGGTGACCGATTCGTGACCCTGGCGGTGATGGTTCTTGACCCGAATACGCATGTGGTCACGATGGTGAGCGCCGGTCACATGCCTCCGAAGATCTATCGAGCTGCCACCGGCAAGTTGGTCGATGCCCTGACCAACGACGAGACCGGCGTGCCGATCGGAGTCATGCCCGGTTACCCGTTCGTGCAGGTCCGGTTGACTTTGGAAATGGGGGATTCGGTTGCGGTGTTCACCGACGGAGTGACCGAGGGGATGAACCCGGCGGGAGAAGTGTTTGGCTATGCAGCTCTGGAACGCAGTCTGGCCCCTGACGATGGGACTGTGCAAACCGCAGGCTCTCAGCGTCCCCGACGGATGGGCGAGCGGCTCGTGAATGCTGTCCGCAAACACGCCAACGGCCGCACTCAGAATGACGACATCGCCGTGGTCGCCTTCGGTCGGCTCGAATCGGAAAGCGGACCCACCACCGACCCCAACAAGGTCATCCCGACGACCTCGATGAAGATTCCGATGTGAAGCAATGCCAGAGAAGGAAACGGGACTCTGAATCGGTTTCGTTTCCACCGCGAACTTCAATTCCAGAAAGATCGCTTTTGGTCCCGATCCAACGGTCGCCCATCGCGGACGGTCCCATGCCCTCGCTGGTTCTCGTGAAGTGGCCGGACTCACTTCCCCCGGTTGGGGAAATCGAACTCACTGGCGAACCTCAACTCATTGGTCGCGTCATTTCGCCGGAATGCCAGATCGCACTTCACAGCAAGCTGGTGAGTAGTCACCACGCGCGGATTACCGCGGAGAAGGGGAGGTTCTTCATCGAGGACGTGGGGAGCAAGAATGGCACGCTTCACAACGGCGTCCGACTTCCCACCGGCGCACTCATCGAACTGAAACCGGGAGACAAGTTGGGGATTTGCGGATACCAGTTCGTGTTCTGTGAGGGGGACGACATCCCGACAGGGGCGCTTGAGATGATTGTGGAGGCACGTGTTTCGCCAGAGGAGCGACTTCGCGAGCTTTTGGCCGTCAGCACCAACCCGGACCGAGCCGTCGGTCTGGGTCCGCTGCTCACTCAGGTCGCGGACACGCTCTTTGGTGGGGAACTGCCGTCCTTGGATCAGGTGCTGGGGACGCTCTTGGCGATGTTTGAGCAGGTTGATCGCGGATTTGTGATTCTGCTCGATGAGAACGGCCGACTGGTGCCGAAGGCCGCGAATCGTCGTCGGAATAAGGACGATGCCCGCTTCTGTCGGACACTGGCTCTTCGATCCATCGAGACCATGCAATCCTACATCACGCAGACCGTGACTGGCCCGGCCTGGCCGGAGGTTTGTTCGGTGATGTGTGCCCCGGTGGCAACGGCCGAAGGCGCTGCGCTGGGAGCGATTCAACTCGACACGCAGGATCGAGCCAAGAAGTTCAGTCGCGACGACCTGAACATGCTGACCATCGTTGCCAACCTCGCCGGCGTGACCATCGAGAAGGCCCGGATGCATGAAGCCATCGTGGAGCGCGAGAAGGAGTTGCGGGAGAGCAAGCTGGCTCGCGAGGTTCAGTTGGGGTTGCTTCCACAGACAACGCCGGTCGTGGCGGGCTACGAGTTCTTCTCGCACTATTCACCGGCTCGAATGGTTGGTGGCGACTACTACGACTTTATCTCACTGCCGGATGGCCGCGTGGTGGTTGTGTTGGCCGATGTGGTTGGCAAGGGAATGCCCGCGGCGCTATTGGTCGCGACGCTTCGCTCCGAGGTTCGGTCGTGCCTGTTGACGGTCCCCGACCTGTCGCGTGCGGTCTGCCGGCTTAACCAACAGATGATGAATAGCGGCGGGTTGCGAGATTCTTTCGTCACGCTGGTTGTCATGGTGATCGACCCACGCATTCACACCCTGAGCATTGTCAACGCGGGTCATCTCAGCCCCAAACTCTATCGCTCGCCAACACGCACGCTAAGCGATGTGATTACCATTGACCAGAGCGGCCCGCCGATTGGCGTGGAGTTCACGTATCAATACCGCGCGGTGAACGTTCCACTGGCCCAGCGTGACACCATCACCGCTTTCACGGATGGAGTGCCCGAGGCAATGAACCCCGCGGGCGAGTTGTTCGGCATGCCAGAAGTGGAACGTCAACTTGGTCCCAACGCGATCCAGGCGCCCTTCGTTCCTCGACCAACGTGGGTCGGGGCGAACCTGATCAACGCTGTCCGCAAGCATACAGGCAGTCACATTCAAACTGACGACATCGCCGTGGTGTCCTTCGGGCCGTGGGAATTCGATACCGAACAGGACACGACGGTACTCCCGTGAGATTGTAGTCCTCACGCTCCGCGTGAGGTGTCTTTCCTACGATCTTAGCGGGTTGACCCACCGCCAGGATCGGTCACAATAGGTGCAGACACGCAAGCAATGGAGCGCGACATGCCTGGACCGGCCATTCTCCCGGAAACGGACGTCGACCAGGAACAACAGACGAAGCGGCAGCCGCCGTTCCACGTCATCCTGATGAACGACGATGACCACACCTATGAGTATGTGATCGAAATGCTCAAGGTGCTCTTCGGCCACCCGGTCGAGAAAGGCTTCCAACTCGCCAAGCAGGTTGATACGCAGGGCCGGGCGATTGTCTGCACAACCAGTCTCGAACGCGCGGAACTCAAACGCGACCAGATCCACGCCTACGGACCCGACCCGCGCATTCCGCGCTGTCAGGGGTCAATGACCGCCGTGCTGGAAGCCGCGGAATGACAGTGAGGAATGAGGAATGAGGAGTGAGGAATAAAGAGAGGTGACAAACATGGCCGGGCTTATCAAATCGCATTTGGATGTGGATGTTCACAAAAAGGCGTTTGAAGCAGCGATGTCGATCTTCGCGCTGTCTCGGTCCTTCCCACGAGAGGAGACGTACTCACTCACCGACCAGATCCGTCGAGCCTCCCGTTCCGTGTGTGGCAACTTCGCCGAGGCGTAGCGGAAGCGGATTTACGAAGCCGCGTTCGTCAGCAAAATCAACGACGCCGAGGGCGAGGCGGCGGAAACGCAGACGTGGATCGCCTTCGCGGTCAAGTGCGAGTACCTCAAGCCGGAAGTCGGACATGAGTTACACGAACGCTACGAGGAAATCATCCGTATGCTCGTCTCCATGCGGTGTAACCCGCAACGGTGGGTCATCCAGTGAGGAGTTCGGAAGAAGTGAGGAGTTCGGAAGAAGTGAGGAATGAGGAGAAAGACAGAAGACAGAGGCAACGGCGCTTCTGGTCTTCTGTCTTTTTCCTCACTCCTCATTCCTCACTCCTCATTCCTCACTTCTTCTCCACTTTCACCAACTTCACGGACTTGATGACCACGTCTTTGGTCGGGACGTTTTCGTGTCCCTTGGAGATGCCGGTTTCGACTTCCTTGATCTTGTCCACGATTTCCAGTCCGTCGATGACGCGGCCGAACACGCAGTAGCCAACTCCGTCCGCGGCTTTTTCCTTATCGAGGGCCTTGTTGTCCTTCACGTTGATGTAGAACTGGGCGGTGGCGCTGTTGGGTTCCTTGGTGCGGGCCATCGCGATGGTTCCGCGCAGGTTCGACAATCCGTTGCTTGACTCGTTCTTGATCGGGTCGCGTGTCTTCTTTTCTTTCATGCCTGGCTCGAATCCCCCGCCCTGGATCATGAAGTCGCTAATGACGCGGTGGAAGATGGTGCCATCGTAGTGCTTGTCGTCAACGTACTGGAGGAAGTTCTTGACGGTGACGGGAGCCTTGTCCTCGAAGAGTTCGACCTTGATGTTGCCCATGTTGGTCTCGATGATGACGACCGGGTTGGCGGCACGCGCGGCTCCGCTGGTCATCATCGCGAGGACCACGAAGCACACCACAACGACTTTGACGGACAGCATAGATTTTCCTCAACGGGTGTGATCGCCAGCGCGGCGGAACGCGCCGGCGGATGCGTCTGGCACTTCGATTTTATCAAGTTCCACGTTCCAAGTTCCATGTTCCAAGTTGAAATCCGCAACCGGTTGGTGTCTTCTGTCTTGAACTTGGAACTTGGCACGTGGAACCTGGAACGACTCCAACGGGAGGCTCTTCCATGCGTACGCTTGTCGCGGTGGTGCTGTTTGCGAGCATGACGGCTGCTGTTACGTTTTCACCCGGCACCTTGCCCGCTCAGGACAAGAAGGACGAGAAGAAGAAACGGCCGAAGGTCGATCCGAAGACCTTCCGCCCCGACGTGGCCACGCTCAAACAGATCAGGGACAAGACGGAGGAACTTCGCAAGGCGGTGGAGGCTCTGAAGGAGAAGAAGATTCCCGACCACGTGTTCGTGGAGGTCGCGATCTATCTGAAGGCCGCGGAGAACATCGTGCGGTTCGAGGAGTGGTTGCACGCCAACAGCGTGAAGTGGGCGTTGCAAACACTCGATCAGGGACTTGCACGCGCCAAGCAAGCCGAAGACGGCAAAGCCGTCTGGCGAGACGCGCCGGGCAAGTGGGTATTGCGGGCGTACCGTTCCGACATCGACGATTCCATTCAGCCTTACGCCGTTCTCCTTCCACACGACTACGGCAAAGACCCGAAGAAGAAATGGCGGCTCGACGTTGTATTGCACGGCCGCGACTCGTCACTGACCGAGGCGAAGTTCATCGCGACTCACAACGGGCCCGCGCCGAAGGATTTGGGCTACATCCAACTCGAACCCTACGGCCGCGGAAACAACGCCTACCGCTGGGCTGGTGAGACGGACGTGTTCGAGGCGATGTCGAAGTTCCGTGGACCCAGTGCTTCTGATCGAGTTGACTCAGAGCGGATTGTCCTTCGTGGATTCTCGATGGGTGGGGCGGGAACCTGGCACATCGGGTTACATCATCCCGGCCAGTTCTGTGTTATCGGACCGGGTGCCGGGTTCACCACGACCCGCGGCTATGTCGCGAACTTGCCCAAGGAGTTACCCGACTACCAGGAAAAGTGCTTGCACATCTACGACGCGGTGGACTACGCGGAGAACGTGTTTAACGTGCCCGTGGTTGCATACAGCGGCGAGAATGACCCGCAGAAGAAGGCTGCGGACAACATTGAGAACGCACTGAAGAACTTCAAGGAGCCGTTCAAGTTCACACATCTCGTCGCGCCAGGATTGGAACACAAGATGCCGCCGGAATGGATGGCGAAGGCCGAGACCGAGTACCGCAAGTTCGCCGACAAGGGCCGCGACCAATACCCCGAGCGTATCCGATTTGTGACCTACACGCCGCGATATTGGGGATGCGATTGGCTCCGAATTGAGGCTCTCAAAGTTACCCATGAGAGGGCTGTGGTGGACGGGACTGTTCGGGGTAGTGCCTTTACCCTGACAACCACAAACGTTCGGCGATTGGCGCTGTTCTGCGACCGTGATCGCGGGCCGCTTGCGGTCACTATTGATAAGGAAAAGATCGAGGTTAGCGTTCCGGGCAAGCACAGGGAGTACGAGGTGACTTTCGAGCTTGTGAACGACAAGTGGGCGTACATCGACCCCGAGAAGCGCGGGATTCGACTCGAAAAAAAGCAGCGCCTCCACGGACCGATTGACGACGCCTTCACGGATTGGTTCCAAGTTGTGAAACCGAGTGGTGCAAGTTGGCATCCAGGAACCAACAAGTATGCAACAGCCGCAGTTGATCAGTTCGCTTCCGTCTGGGATCGGTATTTCCGTGGTACTTTACCAGTGGTTCCAAACGAGGATGAACTAGATCTATTCGGACGCGTCGTCTTGTTCGGCGACCCACAATCGAACCCACTCATCGCGAAGGTGCTTCCCAAGTTGCCGATCACCTGGACGAAAGAAAAGCTTGTCGTGAACGGTGTCGAGTATGATCCGAAGACGCACGTTCCGGTGCTGATTTACCCGAACCCGCTGAAACCGAGCCGCTATGTGGTCATCAACAGCGGGCACACGTTCAAGGAAGCCGACCTCAAGGGCACCAACGCGCTACTTTACCCGCGACTTGGCGACTGGGCCGTCATTAAGCCAACGCCAACGGACAAAGACCCGGCCGCGTATGAAGTCGTCGCCGCGGGGCTGTTCGATGAGAACTGGCAGTTCCCCAAGAAGAAGTGACCCTTTCCAACGAGCCGCGACCGCAAGGGAGCGGGGAAACCAAGACCGCTCGCTTGCGGTCGCGGCTCGTTAATACTAAACACACCAAACCATGCTCACCACACTCGCATTCGCGCTTCTTGTACCCGCAGTGCCGCCGGAGCTTCCGTATGTGGCTCCGGGGTCGAAGATCGAGAAACTCTGGTCCGAAGGAGAGTTCACCGAGGGGCCAGCCGAAGGCCCGGACGGGTGCGTCTACTTCTCCGACATCGGCAACCGCATCATGCGTTTCGATCCCAAAACAGAGAA
>JAKEEV010000466.1 GCA_022616395.1 Planctomycetia bacterium
AACCATTCAACCCAACCTGGTCTGAGTGGATGCACGGAATCTTGGACTATGTTCCCATGCGAGAACGTTCGCCACGAGTGCGGGTGGTGCCGGTTGTACCGCTCGCCCGGCAGCGGAATGCAAAGGTAGTGTGAGTGAGAGGAAGTCGTCAGTTGCGACCGGCCCCGCGCAAAGTAGAATACGAAAACTCCGTAACCCATACCGTGTCCGTTCTTGGCTCGTCCCCCTATCCTGACGGCCAACACTGGAGTTGGAAGTCATGGGCGAGATATTGATCGGCCGCGGGTCGCGGAAAGGTCGGGCGATGGAAAAGGCATTGTGCTACGGGGCGCTCGCGATAGCCGCCCTCATGCTCCTGATTTTCCTGCTCGACCTCGTCGCCGGTGTCCCGTTCGGCGGAGGGCCGTTCATCACCGTCGATGTGTTCGGGCTACTCGCTTCCGCGCTTGTTGTCTACCTCTCCTGGAACGCCGCCCGAGAAGCGAAGTAGGCGAACTCAGCCGCAAGGTTGGCGGGTCTGACTTACCCACCGACCTCGCGGTCGGGGTTCGCTAACTCCACAACCGCCTGAATTAACCCGTCCTCGGTGAATGTGGTCGCTTCGGCAGCGACCGGCAGACCCAACTCCCGGATTGCGTTCCCCGTCTCTGGACTAATCGCAACCAGCTTCACTTCTGCACGATTCACCCGCCCGCGAATGGTCTCGTCGAAGGCTCCGAGCAGAGCACGCGCGATGTTGGAACTTGGAAGAGTGACATACCGAATTTCTCCGCGTCGGAGAGCGTCGAGAGTCGCCGAGTCAGGTTCTGACACGTCAATCTGAGAGTAGACCGCAACCTGCTCGACAACACTTGCCACTTTTGCGAGTTCGTCGCGGAGCAATTCCCGCCCGCGGTCAGCACGAGCAAGCAGCACACGCTTCCCCGTAACGAACGGCTTGAGCGTTTCCGCCAGCCCTTCAGATGAGAATGTTGTTGCGGGCACTAAATCAGCCCGGAGCCGATACCCGCGAAGTGTCTCGGCCGTCTTGGGACCAATGGCGGCAAGCTGAACGCTTCCCAGATCGCGCAAATCCCGGCCAAGCGCATCCAACCTCTGAAGGAGGGCATGAACTCCATTGGCACTGGTGAATACCAGCCAGTCCCATTCCGCGTTGCGGAGTTGCTCAAGAGTGCGATCAACAGGCTCGAAGTCCGGAGCTTCTCGAATCTCGACTCCTGGCATTCGATAAACGACCGCGCCCATGTGTTCGAGTTTCCTCACCATCCCTTCGGCCTGATGAGCTGGCCGCGTGACCAGCACGCGCTGACCGAACAGGGGCCGCGACTCGAACCACGGATGCGCGGACCGGTGCTCAACCGCCTCGCCAACCAGAATCAAGCCTGGAGCCTCCAGACCCGCATTTCGCCTCGTTTCTTCCAAGTCCGCGAGCCTCGCGAATACAGCGCGCTGATCGCCCGTCGAAGCGCGTTCGATGATCGCGGAGGGTGTATCGGGCGATTTGCCGTGTTTGAGTAACTCCGAAACGATCACCGGAAGCCGGGCGATACCCATGTAAATCGCCAGCGTGCCGGGGAACGCAGCGAGTGCCTTCCAGTCGAGCTTGTTCCCCGGCTTGTGCGGTAATTCGTGCCCCGTGACGAACGCAATGGCACTGGCGTAAAGTCGGTGTGTGAGGGGAATTTCCAGGAACGCGCCCGCGGCGAGCGCCGCGGTGACTCCGGGAACGATCTCGTAAGGAACTCCCGCAGCGCGGAGGGCTTCGGCTTCCTCTCCTCCGCGACCGAAGATGAGCGGATCGCCACCCTTCAAGCGCACCACGATCTTCCCCGCGTCAGCGGCATCGAGGAGCTTCTTGTGAATGTGTGGGTATTTATCTGGATGCTGACCGGGCAGATCGCGAACGCAGACGCGTTCAGCCGTTGGCGGAGCGAGATCGAGCAATCGTTCAGGAACGAGTTGATCGTGGAGCACCAGATCCGCGCGAGCGAGCACTTCCGCTCCGCGAACGGTCAGCAAGCCGGGGCTACCAGGGCCAGCCCCAACCAGAAAGACGAGCGGTTTCGCGGAATCAGGTTGCATCTTGGATAACGCGGAGCGCGGAACTCGGAACGCGGAGCGAAAACAGGGCAGACCCGGAACATGGGCGAGATCGTGCTGATTGTCTTTCGTTCCGCGTTCCGAGTTCCGCGCTCCGCGCTCGATCAGACGGCCACTTCCTCGGCTTGCTCGACCTCATCGAGTTCGTTCGGGTCGAAGCCGGGGAAGAGGTGACAGAACACGATGCCGGCCAGATACAGACCGAACATCGGCAGGAACAGATAGAGCATCGTGACCACATCCGGCGTGGGCGTGATGATCGCGGAGAAGATGGCGATGATGAAGCACGCGCCTCGCCACTTGGTCAGGTAGTCTTGCGCGGTGAAGATGCCGATGCGGTTGAGGAAGATCATCACCAGCGGAGTCTGGAACGACAGGCCAAACACCACCGGCAGGATGATCGCCAGGCTGAGCCATTCGTTGAGTCGAATATCGGGGTCGAAGCCGAGCATCTCGTTGAACTTCAAGAGTGCCTTCACAGTGCCTGGGAGCACGATGAACTGGCAGAGCAGCACCCCGGCCAGGAACAGAAGCAGGCTCGGCCAGAAGAAGATGGCCACATATCGCTTCTCGTGGGGATACAGCCCTGCGCCAACGAACATCCAGAACTGATACAGGATGAACGGACTGGCAAGCACAATCCCGCACAAGATCGACACCTTGAAGTAGACGACGAAGCCTTCCTGCACGCTGAGCGTGGTGAGGTACTGCTTACCGCCGAGGATCGCGTCGCCCTGGTTGCTCGATGAACTGACATAAGCGGGGTAGACCTTCATCTTTACCGAGATGGTCTCGGGCGCGCCGGGTTTCGGGTCTCCAAACACCGGCACGAATTCTTTTGTGTCAAATACCACGGGCCATTCCACCGGAGCGCCCAGCAACTTCCGCCTCTCTACTTCGGTGAGTTCGCCGATGTTGTTACCACTGGCTTTCAGCTTTTCCTCGACGGCCCTGACATCCGCTGGCTTGGTCGCCTCGAACTCCCTGAGTTTCTCCTCTTCGATTTTCTTCTGTCTCCGGAAGTAGAAGTCCCGCACCTGCTGCTCGACCGGGTCGGTGATGACTTTGAGCATCGGTTTACCAACGCCGATGCTCGGGTTACCGACCGACTCGCCGACCGCGTCAAGGATGAAGCCGATGAGCATGAAGAACATCAGCCACTTCAGCCCCTTGATCATCCGGCTGCGTAGCTCTTCGATGTGGTCGCCAAACGACATCCGCGTGTGAGCGAAAATGTCGTCGGGATACTCAGGGAGACTTTTCTGAAGCTTCTTCAAGCGATCGGCGGTGGCCATGACGATGACCCCGTGTTGGGGGAAACCCAACCCCGAGGCGAAGGTGCCCGACCGGTTGGCAAATGTGAGTAGTTTTGGCGGAAGGTCAAGAACTATCCTATGAGGCCGTCCAGTCGCGTGCAAGCGGAGTCAGTCGGTTCTGGTAGGCAGTGAAGCCCGGCAAAGTTCTCCGGTTGTACTAGTGGCGCAGTTTTGTTTCCGCACCGAGTTTACTCGCTGCGGGTGGTTGCGTGCAGCGTGGGGAAACACGAGGCGATAATGCCG
>JAKEEV010000467.1 GCA_022616395.1 Planctomycetia bacterium
AGCGAGAAGGAAGAGGCCGCATCCGCGTTCGCCGAAACGCTCGCCGGCGCATTCAAGGAGGCAATCAAGCGCGTCCAGGCGCAGGCGAACCCCGCCCACAAGGGCGGGGGTTCCGCCAACACCCCCGCCCTTGTGGGCGGGGTTCGCCAGGACGCTCCGCCCGTGCGGTTGCTCGGCCCTGCGGAGTGCCCGGTGTTCCGACTGAACAACTTCTACCGGTTCCATTTCCAGGTTCAGTCCGACAGCAGCGCGGTACTTCACGAAGTGCTTCGTAACGTGCTGACGGTCGCCAAACCGCCCAGCGGCGTCGAGTTCCAGGTGGACATCGACCCCTACAGCATGTTGTGAAACAGAAGCCGACATTTCACACTTTCGTGTATGACTTCGCTCCTCTCGCGGATCAGTATGGGTGACGATCGTGTCACTTGGGCTGATTCGCCATGCGTCGGTTACTCTTTCGTTTGCTCGCGGCGGCTCCTCCTCTGGGCGATCATGTCCCGGATAGCGAACTGTTGAGCCGGTTCGTCACGTCAAACGACTCCGCGGCGCTGGAGTTGATCGTGCGCAGGCACGCGGACGCGGTGTGGGCGGCTTGCCGGCGCATGTTGAACTGCGACGCGAACGCCGAGGATGCGTTTCAGGCCACATTTCTTGCTCTCATTCGCAAGGCGAAGCAAATCCGAACGTCGTGTGTCGGCGGATGGCTTCATCGGGTCGCGGTGAATGCGTCTTTGAAACTCCGCGAACGTGCGGAGCGCGTTTCTTGTGCTGAACCGGACCAACTCGCTTCAGTTCCGGCTTCCGAACCAACCGAACCAGACCCTGAACTTACCTCAGCCGTTCACGAGGAACTGGCGAAGCTTCCAGAGCGATACCGGCTGCCCGTCGTGCTGTGCGATCTCGAAGGCATGTCGCACACCGAGGCCGCGGTCGCGCTCGGCTGGCCGGTGGGTACAGTCTCCGGTCGATTAAGTCGCGCGCGGGAGAAACTCCGTGACCGCCTGACCCGTCGCGGGCTTGCACCGTCAACAGCGATGATTCCCGCTCTCTCCCCGCCTCCGCATCTCGTTCCGAATGCACTCTCGCTGACCGCCGGTGCTTCACCCGCGGTCGTGTCTTTAGCCGAAGGAGCATTAACCATGATGACTACATCAGCACACTGGACGTGGGCCGCGGTCGCGGTCCTGTGCGCCGGTTTGGTCGGCGCCGGTGCGGCTGTCGGGTTGTCGCAACCCGGCACAAAGCCAATGCCTCTTCCGCCAGGCGCACCTCCTCCTCCACCAGTCGCCGACAATCCCGCGCCACCAGATAAGGGAAAGCTAACTGATGACGATTGGATTCCGAAGCCGGGGTCGGCCAAGAATACCGAGGGGTACAAGGTCAAGGACGGAACTGATCCACCGCCAAGTGCATTCCCTGATCTCGCGATCCCCGAACCCGATCCCAAAGACCCGGAGCGGGCTGAGAAGTATCAGGCAGCGTTCGCCAAACTCTGCCCGCGACTACACGGGACGCTTGCCATCAAGATTGAGCCGACCGACGACGCTCTCCGCAAGCTCCTCAAGGCGCGGTTACATCAGGGGGTTCTCCAGATGATCCGTATCCGGGAAATTATCAGAATCGGGAACTGGGACGCCAGAGGGTGGTCCGAGATGATCGAGTGTCTCAACGACATGCAAGCGGTGGCGGTTGAGTTGTGGGGCAACCAGCCGAAGGAGCTGATCCCGTGGCTTGAAGAGTTGGTAGTGATGGCGAAGGAAATCGAGCGATTCACGCTGATTCGGATTCGTCTTGGTTCAGACCCACCTCAACGCCTGAACGCCGCGACACGTCATCGGCTGGCGGTCGAGACAGCTCTCCTCAAGGCGAAGATGCGGGCCTGAGTCCTCCAACAATCGTGCCGCTGAGATTGCTTCTCATCTGGCGAAAAAAGCGCGACTTCCCCTGGCGGCAACCTGCTGTCCGCGAATAACTTGACGTGAGCCGTCCGTTTGGTATCTTCCGACAAACGGCTCACTCAAGTTTCCGAGACGGAGGGTTTGCCTTTCATGTCCCACATCGTCACCGCTCCTTGCAACGACTGCAAGTACACCGACTGCTGCGTCGTCTGTCCGGTAGAGTGCTTCTACCAGGACGACATGATGCTCTACATCGACCCGGTCGATTGCATCGACTGCGAGGCGTGCGTGCCGGAGTGCCCGGTCGAGGCCATCTTCTCCGAGCCGAACACGCCGGCCCAGTGGACAAGCTATATCCAACTCAATGCCGAACGCGCCGCGGCTCTCAAGGCCACGGGCGGGGACGCCCACATCACCGAAAAGCAACCACCCAAGGAAGGGCCGGAGTGTAAGAAGAAGTAGCGGCATAGTGGCGAGTGGATAGTGGCTAGTGGTTAGTGAAAGACAGAAGACCAGAAGCGCTCTTGCCTTTGGTCTGTTGTCTTTTCACTAACCACTAGCCACTATCCACTTGCTCGCGAAGCGAGCACCATGACCGGTATTCTCCTCATCCAACTCGGTACGCCAGACAGCCCGACTTACGGCGGGCTGTTTCCGTATCTGAGGCAGTTCCTCTCTGACCGGCGAGTGATTGAAGTGCCGCGAGCCATCTGGCTTCCGCTTCTGTATCTGCGCATCCTGCCTTTTCGGTCGGGTGCGTCCGCTGCGAAGTATCGCAGAATCTGGGACGCGAAAACCGGCTCGCCGCTATTGCACTACACCACACGCCAGACGGAAATGCTCAAGGGACTCTTCCCGGACAATCCGGTTCGGTTCGGAATGATGGTCGGCAATCCGCCGGTGCGGAAAGTCGTCTCCGAGATGATCGCGGGCGGCGTGGATAAGCTCATCGCGCTGCCGATGTTCCCGCAATACTCCGCGACCACTTCCGCAAGCGCAACGGATGTGCTTTTTAGCGCACTCATGAAGGAACGACGAGTGCCCGCGGTGCGCGTGGTTCCTCCGTACTTCGATCACCCCGCGTATCTCGACGCGGTGGAAGCGGTGATTCGCGACGATCTGGCAAAACTCCCCTGGGAGCCGGAACACTTCGTCATCAGCTTCCACGGCATTCCGCAGAAGTACGCACAGAAGGGCGATCCCTACCCGCAACACGTCGAACGCACCACATTCGAACTTGTAACGCGTCTGGGCTGGCCGCGTGAGAAGTGGACGCAGACGTACCAGTCGCGGTTCGGCAAAAGCCAATGGCTCAAGCCCTACACCGACGACGTACTCACGGAACTGGCGAAGCAAGGTGTGAAGCGCGTGTATGTGGCTCTGCCGGGCTTTACCGTGGATTGTTTGGAAACGCTTGACGAGATCGGCAACGAGAGCCGCGAGGTGTTCACGCACGCGGGCGGCGAGCAACTCAAGAACGGAACTTGCCTCAACGACCATCCGAAGTGGATCGAAGGTATTGCCCGCATTCTGCGCGAGGAAGGCGCGGGGTGGATCAAGTAGCTTTGCACATTTCGCATTGAACCGGGAGAACGATTTTCTGGTTTCACTCCTTCGAGTGTAACCGGAGAATGAATCCGCGCATCAAACTCGTGCGCATTCCGTCTTCTCCTACCCTCGGTTGCCATGCGCTTCCTCATCCCTCTCCTCGCGGTTCTTGTATCGACCGCGAATGTGTTCGCGGCCGACAAGCCCAACATCGTCGTCATTCTCGCCGACGATCTCGGTTATGGCGACGTGCAGCATCTCAACGCTTACGGCTGGATCGCCACACCCAACCTCGACAAGCTCGCGAAGTCCGGTATGACCTTCACCGATGCCCACTCGCCCAGCGCGGTCTGTTCACCCACACGCTACGGCCTCATCACCGGCCGCTACGCCTGGCGAAGCAAGCTCAAAAGCGGTGTACTCGGCGGACTCAGCCCGCGACTGATTGAACCCAACCGCCTCACGGTGGCGCAGTTGCTCAAGGACAAGGGTTATCACACCGCCTGCATCGGCAAGTGGCACCTGGGCATGGACTGGCAACTCAAACCCGGCAAGACAGTGACCGAACTGGGCATTGAGACACGCGAGCAGGTCTTCAACGTCGAGTACGACAAGCCGATCAAGAACGGGCCGAACGCGGTGGGCTTCGATTACTACTTCGGAATCTCCGCGTCGCTCGACATGGTGCCGTACACGTTCATTGTAAATGACAAGGTGCTGGCGAACCCGACCGAAGATCGCGACTTCCCGCTGCGGCTGGGCAACGAAAAGGGCGGGCGATGTCGCAAGGGCCCGGCCGCGCCCGGCTTCGAGGCGGAAGATGTGCTGCCAGTTCTGCGCGACCGAGCCGTGCGGTATATCGGCGCACGTGCGAAAGA
>JAKEEV010000468.1 GCA_022616395.1 Planctomycetia bacterium
GTCATGTGGTTATTGCCCAGAGCCGCGAACGCGACATCCATTCCGCTCGGCACCCGGCGAACCACCAGCTTGCCGTCCCAGGAGATGGAATCATAAACGGTCTGAGCAGTCACCCAGCTATCGATGACGAACTTCTGCCCGAGTACCGTGAAGGAACGAGCCAGTTGCACCTTCCCACCGCCGGACGAGATGTACACATCGCCGCGAATGTCCTGCCGGCCGACATCGGACTCCTGGATCAGTTCCGCGAGCTTCGTCAAGTCGGCTTCAGTCTTGAGGTCCGCGGGCGTCTTGATCTTGGCGGCATCGGCGATGATGGCGAGGTCGTCGAAGGTCGCGGAGTCGGTCTTGCCCACGAATGTCTGAATCAGCTCGTCGAACTGCCGCCAGGCTTCTTCCTTGCCACCCTTGCGGAGCAAGTCGAGCAGCACCACGGACGCGCCGAGTTCGCGACCAGAAGAGAGTTTGCCGGTCGCGTCATTGCCGCCAGCGATGCGCAGATCGGTTCGCCCGCACCACATCATCGCCTTGAAGTATCGGCGCAGTTCCGGCTTCGTTTCATAGTGCCCGCGTGGCTTGAACTGGCTGAAGTCCATGTTCCGCGCGCGACCGAACAACTCGAACCCGTGCATTCCTTCCTTCGCGACGGCCGCGAGCGTGTCCTGAACTCGCTTGTCCTGATCGAGCTTCGTCGGCACAAATCCATCAATGAGTAAGCTGCGCGCGACCGACAGGAAATAATCCGCGTCGAGCACGGAATTCTTCAGCACACCGTCGCCGTATTCCTTCTGCGATTTGGGGATCGCATCGTGCATCGCGGAGAGAATCGCATCGAGCGAGTGCCGGAGGTAGGTAAGTTCCAACTCTTCGAGCATCGCGTCCTAAGAGCGGTGCCACGCGTGCAACACGGAATCGGTGGTGATGAACACCGGCAGGTCGCGGGTGTAGATGTCGTAATAAAGTTGACCGAACGTGTACCCGCCGAGTCGCTCGGAGACCACAAAGCCGTTCTGCTTGAACTTCACCAACTCCGCGTCCGTGAGCTTGTAGCCGGGCAGCTCCACATCCGGGAACTGATAGTCTTTGCCGTTGATGACCCGCTTCTCGCCGGGCTTCTTCACCTTCTCGACGTTCACCTTGTCGAAGAACTTCGCGGTGGTCGGGTCGAAGGAGAGCTTCGCGTGATACTTCGGCGCTGGGTATCGTTCGGCGAATTGCTTTGGCGAAATCTGACCGACCTTCCTGAGTTCGGTGGCGAACGCGGCACCGTAGTTGAAGCGACCCGTCGCTGGCGTCTCTTTCGCCGGGGCCGCGGATGCATCGCGAATGGCGAAGGGGTTGCCGTTGTCAGCGCCGGATGGTTCACCGGGCGTTGTGGGGACGAGGTAGAGCGCCGCGAGCAGCGACAGCCCGAAACACATGGCGACAAGATGCAGACGAGACTTGAACACAACACGCCCTCCGCTTGTGTAACACGAATCGGCGCAGACAAGACAATTCTAAGACGACAGCGGACGCGGAATCGATGGCAATAATCTGTTTCTCATGGTTGCGAGGGCCATAGGGAACTTCACCCAGCCGGCTAAGGCCGGCGGTTCGACGGGGCTTTGTCGAACCGCCGGCCTTAGCCGGCTGGATTCCAATTAAAGACCGTCACTTCCGCGGCAGGTGATAGCCCTCCGCGTTGAGCTTGATGCGGTAGAGGCTTTTCCCGGCGGTGATGTAAAGCGTCTTCGCTTCCGCTCCGCGGCCGAAGCCCACGTTGGTCGGTATCTCCGTCTTGATGTAAGCCAGCTCCTTGCCTTCGGGCGAATACACATAGATGCCGGGGCGCGTTTCATCGCGCACCGCGACGTAGAGATTCCCGGCCTTGTCGCACACCAAACCATCCGGCCCATCTTGCGGGGCGTAGTCAACGAGCGTTTTGCGGAACTTCGCTGTGCCATCGGCTGCGAGGTCGTAGGCCATCAGGGTCATCGCGCCTTTCTTTGTCGGTTCCAGCACCTTGTTCTCAGCGCTCTTCAATCGCCCAATGCCGGTGGTGCCGTTGTCGTTACTCACAACGTAAAGCGTCTTCTGGTCGGGCGAGATAGCCACGCCGTTCGGCTTCCCCGCGTCGGTGATGATGCGGTGAATGGTGCCGTCCGTGTCGATGCGATAGACCGCTTGAATGGGTTGATCGATTGGCTCGTGCCCAAGATAGCGCGGATCGCTGAAGTAGATTCTCCCCTTCTCGTCGATGGTGATGTCGTTGGGCGAATTGAATGGCTTGTTGTCGAATAGCCCCGCGATGATGTACGTCTTGCCGGTCTTCATGTCAGTCTTCGTCACACGTCGGCCTCCGAAGTCCGCGCCTTCGGCCGCGATCAAGTTGCCGTCCGCGTCAAACTTCAGCCCGTTGGACATTCCGCTCGGCGAGCGAAAGATTGTCGTCTTGCCGGTGGAGGGATCGTACTTCCAGATGTGCCCGGCTTCCGGCGTTTGCTTCTTGTCGCGTGCAACGTGCGTGAAGGTGATATCGCTGAAGTACACCATCCCATCAGGCGCAATGGCAACTCCCTCGGTGAGGACGTAGCCGCCATTGAAGACTGTCTCCAGCTTCGCATCCGGAGGCACGATGGGATCGGCGGCGAAGGAAGGATTCGCCAGAAGCAGAACCAACAGGAATGCACGTCGCATGGGAGAGACTCCAGGAAGGAGGTACGCTCGGACGGCTTTCAGAGTAGTCATCACGCTCCGCGTGATGTCGCGAGCAACGCGAGCGAAGAGAAATCCACATCACGCGGAGCGTGATGACTA
>JAKEEV010000469.1 GCA_022616395.1 Planctomycetia bacterium
ACGAGCGGTTCGGTTGTCAAAGATCGCTCCCAACCCATTCCCCAATCTACACGTAAAGTGAACATCTGTCTATGCCAGTTGCCATCCTCTGTTTGCGTGTTTTCGCGGTCCTCGCCTGGCTCACTTGGCGTGGGGTGCAGGGTAGCGCTTCTGTGTCCAGTCCTGGCCTGCGCCCTCGTCTGACCGTGGGAAGTTGGCTGAGGTGGGCTGAAAACAGCATCCCGTGCCCCCTGTCCCAACTTGATACTACTGTCACGGTCGCGGCTCCGATTACTCCTGACGCTCGCGGCTCTGATTGATCCACTCCGAACCCAATGTTTTTGGAATCGGCAACTTGTCCGGCAGGTCGGGAAGTATCTGCTTCACTGCATCGCGGCCAGGACAGGTATCGACAAACACCCACGTCTTTCCGTTGTCGCTCGATACTCCGACGAGGCCACTCTTACAAAACACCCGCCGGCCTTCGGGCGTGCTCACATCGAGCGCGAAGGGAATGATCACATACAAATCCTTTCCGGCTTGAATCGGCTCGGAAGGATTGCCCAAGGTGAACTTGAAGGTTCCTTGGGACTGGAACCACTTGGCGTTCAACTCCTGAGTAAAGATCAGCTTTTCGCGCCCGCCGCTCCGCTCCACATATTTCGGGTGGTACAGGTCGACATACTTGCCGATATCCCCCTCGACGAAGGCAGTCCGCATCTCGTTTGCTTTCGCCTTGGCCATCGCCTTGACGTCAGGCTCTTCAGTCCGTGCGGGTATCGAAGCCACAACACCAACCGCGACCAACACCACAAATGAACGGATCAACATGGCTCCCTCCATGTTCGTAAATCTGGTCACACATTTAGCAACATGTCATCCCTTGAGCAATCCGTAGTTCACGAGCGTCTTGCGCACTTTCGCTTCTCCTTCGGCGTCCAGCGGACACATCGGCAGACGCATTTCTCCGCTTCCGCGGCCGAGTAACTTCATCGCGGTCTTCACCGGAATCGGATTGGTTGCCACTCCGAGCATGTCGCGGCAGAGCGGGAAGAGCTTGCGGTGCCACTTCTGAGCTTCATCGATCTTGCCGGCCGCGAACGCCTTCACCAGAGCCATCATGTCACGCGGAACGATGTTCCCAACCACGCTCACCACTCCCTTTCCGCCGATGCTCATGAGCGGAAGGGTCAGGCTGTCGTCGCCTGAGAGAATGGTGAGGTCAGACAGGGCCGCGATCTGAGACGCCTGATCGAGCGAGCCGGTTGCTTCCTTCACCGCGACGACCGTGGGGCACTTCTCGGCCATCTTCGCGAGTGTTTCCGGGAGGATGTTCGACCCTGTGCGGCCGGGGATGTTGTAAACGACGATGGGAAGATCGGTCGCATCCGCGAGCGCGGCGAAGTGGCGGAAGTAACCTTCTTGCGTGGGCTTGTTGTAATACGGGCCGACTTGCAGCGTGCCGTTCGCGCCGGCCTTCTGAGCGGCCTTGGTCATGCGAATGGCTTCGGCGGTGGAGTTTGAACCCGTGCCCGCCATCACCTTCGTGCGCCCGCGAGCGCGCTCACAGACGAACGCGACCACGCGCTCGTTCTCATCGTGCGTGAGTGTGGGAGATTCGCCGGTGGTGCCGCACGGAGCCAGCGCGTCTGTGCCCTGTTCGCAGTGCCAGTCCACGAGTTTCGCGAGGTCATCCCAGTCCACCTCACCATTCTTGAACGGCGTGACAATCGCAACGGTGACACCGGCGAACAATTCGCCTCGAGTGGCAGCCATGACAAACCTCAGCGCTGAAGAAGGAAACGAACCCGTGAAGTGTCAGGTTACAGAACGCGATTGTTGGGTTCCAGGGGTTTCAACCCCGGCCGCTGTAGCTCGTTCAATTCTTCCTCGCCAGAGTCAACCCATCGGCGAAGGGCAAGAAACTGAGTGACACCCGGTTGTCACTGAAAATCTTCTCGTTCAGAGCGCGGAGGGCGAGCGTATCAAGGTCTGTCACGCTTGGATCAG
>JAKEEV010000470.1 GCA_022616395.1 Planctomycetia bacterium
AAAGCTGGGGTTCTTGAAGGGTAGGGGGTGGCCTTTATGATTTCTCCTGGCCTGGCAGTTCGGTTGTCAAAGATCGCTCCCAACCCACGCCCCAATCTACACCTAAAGTGAACATCTGTCTATGCCAGTTGCCATTCTCTTTTTGCCTGTTTTCGCGGTCCTCGGCTCGCTCACCTGCCGGGGCGTGCCGGGTCGCGCTTCTGTGGAGTCCCAGTCTCCGACCTCGTCCAACCGTGGGAAGTTGGCTGAGGCGGGCTGGGTTGTCCCCGCACTTCGGGCTGAAAACAGCATCCGTGCCCCCTGTCCCATCTTGAAACTACTGGTCAGAGAGCGGGTCTTCGACAATACTTTGCTTGGGCGAATGAGCGAGTCGTCGACTGGCCTTCTCGCGAACCACTTGCCTCCGTGTGTTGTCCTTCGGGAGCCTTCAAGCAAGAGGCTTCGTCGTGGCTCATTCTCCTCCATCCACCAACGGTCTTCCGCGGGCGACCTGGGCGCGCCTGAGCGAAGATCAACTGCTCGCTCAGTGCGAGGTAGATACCTACCGAGCCAGCGGACCCGGCGGGCAGAAGCGCAACAAGACCAGTTCCGCCGTTCGGCTGCGTCACACCCCAACCGGACTGATCGTGATCGCGGAAGAGAGCCGGTCTCAGCACGAGAACAAGGCGAAGGCTCTCAAGAGGCTGTTCCAGGCTCTGTTCCTGGAACTCCGAGACACGTTGCCGGCTGATGTGACTCCCGAAGCCATCGCGCAGTTGCCCGACTTCGCTTCCGTGCTCGATGGGGCTGGTCGGCTTCACATGAGCGTCAAAAATCCTCGCTTCTGGCCGGTGGTTGGGGTCGTTTTGGATGTGCTGGCGACCGTTGAAGCCAAAGTCAGCGATGCCGCTGCTCTGTTGGGCATTTCCACGGGTAACCTGATCGACTTTCTCCAGATTGAGCCAAAAGTGTGGCAGGAAGCGAACCGGCTTCGCACACACTTTGGGCATAAACCCCTCCGCTGACGCGAAAACCCCACCCTGAAGTTCAACCGGAGAGAACCCTCCGCGCTGACTTCGCGCCCTGTGTGTGGTGTGTGAAGAACTGTGTCGGGTTTCTCGCCGGGCTTGAAGGAAATGCCGGTCTTCCGTGGGAAATACGTTGACCGGTGGCTCTGAAAAAGGGAGAGTATCGCCAGCACATTCGCCTGAGTTCTTGAACTCATAACTCGCGATTTGTCACTGGAGGAGTTCCCATGTCTCGCTGGTGGCCTCGGCTGACAACGAATCGTCCAAGCACAACCCCGTCTCGCAAGGGTGCAAACTCTCCGCGACTTGCCCTGGAACACCTGGAAGCCCGCGACGTGCCCGCAGTGCAACTGGTCTCGGGTGCGTTCTCGGACCCCGAGAACGTCACCGCCAACGCATTCAGCGAGAACTTCCCTCCCGGCTCCGTCAGCGACGACGGGCAATATGTCGTGTACTCAAGTTATGCGAGCGACCTGATCAGTGGCCAAAATGACAGCGACATTACGATCACTGGGGCGAGTTGGGAGAACTTTCTGGGGCTGGTCGGTATCGCCACCTTCACCACCGCGAGCGATCACAACTTGTCGGTCGGGGACGTCGTTACCGTGAGTGGGGTGGATCCCGCCGGATACAACGGCACCTTCTCGGTCGATTCAACGCCGACCTCGACCACGTTCACGGTCTTACTCGGCAACGATCCAGGAACTTACGTCAGCGGAGGCGTTGTTCCGACCAACGAC
>JAKEEV010000471.1 GCA_022616395.1 Planctomycetia bacterium
TCGCAACAGCGGATTGCGATAGTAACTTCCCCACAACACGAAGGTGACCGGACGCGGGCACGCCACCCAGAGTAAGAGCCAGTCGAGATAGCTGACGTGATTGGCAATCACCAGCACGCCGCCGGTTGCTGGCACGCGATCAGCGTGATATATGCGGAAGCGATAAAGCAGGTGAGCAACGACCCACCACACCGGCCGCAACAGAGGCGGATAAATCCACGTCATGGCCGCAAACAGAACGAATGCGGACAAGACGAGCAGGACAATGTCGAGAGCATCGAACATGAACGAATCCAGTTAACCGAGCTGCAACACCAATCATGCTCGCCCAGATTACGCCACTTGCTCGCTTGTGCCAACAATTGAAGTCGGGGAACCTGGGTGATTGCCGAACCCCTCAACCATCGTGTGTCCACGAACCGCACGAACTGCGAATGTGAAGAGGTCCGCTTGCTCCCAGCAGCGATCAGCGATATACGCCCCGCACTTCACACGAATCACACGAACGAGCCGGACAGGGCCGCGGGTCGGGTTGGGGGAACCCGCCCTTTGGTCAGGAGACAGGAGTCAGGAGACAGGAGACAGGAGTCAGGAATCAGAACAAAGGCATTCAGTTGTGTGTTCTTATCTGACTCCTGACTCCCGACTCCTGACTCCCGACTCCTGGCCAGCGAAGTGAGCTTGGGGGATGCGGCATGCCGACACCGTGTGATGCGCTGATCCGGCACGTGTTGCGGGACGAAGCGCTAACTCGCGGACTGGGGGACATCGAAGCCCGAATGTTGATCGAATGGCTGGCGGACTGGACCGAACTGCTCGCCGAGGCCGCTCGAACCGAGGACGATGCCTGGTCGTGCGTGCAAAGGCTCTGCCGTCGCGGGCGAGCCATCAGCCGATTCGTCCAACTGTGGGGCGATCCATTCAGTCGCGGATCGGCAATCCAGTTGGCCGGTTCCGAACGCTTCGACTGGCCGCTCCCCACCACCGACATGGACCCCGGCGATTTGATGCACCACATATTAACCTGGGAGAATCAGCATCCAGGAGCGTCAGGGGGAGAACAACCCAAGTAGGACAGGCTTTCCAGCCCGTCTCGCAAAGACAGAGCATGTCGTCCGCGAGCCGCTCGGCAGATTGGGACCGAGTTTTGGGCTTGCGGACTTGACATCTTCGGGTGGAGCCAATTTCTCTGGTGGTGAAGACGGGTCTGTCCTCTGACTTCTGATCTCTGTCCTCTGTCCTCTGTCCTCTGATCTCTGAACCGGCGACGGGTGTCGCCGATTCGCCAATCACTTCTTTCCCTTCTTGACACCCTTCTTCGGCGCGCGGCTCTCAAAGAGCTTCGCCACTTGCACCGTGAAGCCCGGCAACACGTCGCCACCATCAAGCGAATCACTCACACCAAGTGTCTTTTTGCGCTTCGGGTTGCCCTTCGGATACACGTCCACTTCTTTGCGTTCGGGATCGACATACCACACAAGTTTGACACCGGCTTTCGCGTATTCTTCGAGCTTGATTTCCATTTCGCGCTTCGTGTTGCTGGGGCTGAGAATCTCGACCGCCAGGTCAGGTGGCACTTCCAAAAACGCACCGGCTGGGTTCTCGATGACGCTCGGGTCATCGACGCTATCCCAGCGGATGAATGACACATCGGGAACTCTTACCAAATCGAGTTTGAAGCGAATCAGTCCCTGTGCCCCGGCCACCTCGCCGATGTTGTTCGTGTCCAGGTAGGTTCCGATCAGGCGAATGAGTCGCGTGCCGACGCGGTCATCGTTGAAACCCATGGGCTTCTCCACGAGGATTCCATCCACGAGTTCATGACCGCGGTCGCCGGTGAGGGAACTGTCGAGCAAATCCTGAACAGTCGCGGTGCCAGGCGCGGGGAATGACAGGATGCGGGATTCGGGGATGTGACCGAGTCGTTCTTGCACATCAGCAATGGTGGGGAACTTTGTCTTTGGCTTCGTGACTGTCGCGGGCATACATGCGCTCCGTGGGTTGGGCACATTCTGGCCTGATGTCAGGATGCCGACAACCTCAAGACGTTGAGTGCGGGCATACGGTGAACTCCGTCCACAAGGGCGGTGGGTGAACGAGACCCACCGCCCTTGCGGGCGAGGTTCGCCAGACGGTCACTTTCCTGTTAATTCCTTGACGAGCGGGGCGGCGGGATACAACTTGCGAAGTGCTTCCAGAACCGCTTTTGAGTGAACCGCGATGTGCCGGGCTTGCACATCGGTGTAGACGAAGTTCCTCACCAGACCGTGCCGGTTGCGGTCGAAGTTGATGCCGACCAGTTCGCCCGCGCGATTCAGCACCGGGCTGCCGCTATTTCCTCCGATGGTGTCCGCCGTCGAGACGAAGTTGAAGGGCGTCTTCAGGTCGAGCTTGCTTTTGCCATCGAGCCATCGTTTCGGCAAGTCGAACGGTTCCTTGCCTCCGAGTTCCATGTGCTTGTCGAATGCTTCGCCGAAAGTGGTGTGGAAGTTCAGCTTCTTGCCATCCACTTCGTAACCCTCAACGGTCCCGAACGCGATTCGCAGAGTGAATGTCGCATCAGGAGCGATCGCGTTGCCGTAGATCAAAAACCGCGCGCTGGCGAGAGTCGCGTACGCTTGTCGCTCCGGTTCCTCGATCTCGTTCTCGAATCGCGTGCGGAGTTTGCGGGCTTCTTCGTCAAGGTCACGAGCCAGCACAATCAGCGAGTCCTTGCTCTCGTCGATGGCTTTCTTTCCGCCTTCCACAAGCCGCTTCCGCTCGGAGGGGTCGGCGAGCTTCGTGCCGGAAATCAGTTCATCCGCGCGCGTGGCTGGATTCTTCCCCGCCAGGGCGAGCTTCACCAGGGGATGATCGCCTCCGAGATTCTCCGTCAGGAAACCGAGCGATGCCGCGAGTTTGGTACGCTCAAGATCGGGGTAAATTGGTGCCGGGCTATAAAGCTGGAACTTGAGCGAATCGAGATTACTGTCGCGATACTCGCGCAGTCGGTCGGGCGATTTCTTCGGCAACTCATCGGCCATGCGGACGCAGTGCCGGGCGATGCCGAACAGTGAAGTGGAGAACGCCTGCCCGGTTTCGAGTAGGGCGTACTCTTTCTCGAACGCGCGGAGTTTCGTCTGAGTCGCCTCGATCAGTTCCAGAGCGTTGAGGATGTCGTCGTCGAGCGTGAATAACCTCGTGTCGACGGGTCCCTCACGCATTTTCGCGCGGACTTTCGCCTCGGTCGCGCTGAACACGAACTCCCGCTCAGCCTTCTTCTTCTGCTCCATGATCTTTGGGTCGAGAAGTCCCTGGTATTGCCCGCTGAATGCCTTGCGAGCATTGGCGACGCTGTGCAGGTCGGTGGCGGCCTGGCGTTTCTTCTCTGGGCTTTGCTCGCTGTACTGCAAGAGAACGGCTTCGAGAGTTCGCAACCGGGCCAGAGTGTAGGGGAGTGTCACGTCGCGTCGGTGCTTGAGTTTGGCCAGTGTTTCGAGTCGGTTGGTCGTTCCGGGATGCCCCGTGACGAACACCAAGTCGCCCGCGGCCGGTCCAGATTCGCTCCAACGGAAGAAGTTCGGCGACTTCACCGGCTCGTTGTTCTGGTAGGCGCGGAAGAACGCGACATCGAGGTTCATCCGGGGATACTCGAAGTTATCCACATCACCGCCGAAGCTCGCGGCCTGTCGTTCCGGTGCGAAGACCAAACGCACATCGGTGTACTTCTTGGAGCGGTAGAGGTGATACAGCCCGCCGTTGTAGAGCGTGACCACATCCGAACGCAGACCGGTCTCCAAGAACGAGTTCTGCTCGATTTTCGCCATGACTCCCCGGCGCGCTGCGAACGCTTCCGCGGGTTTCATGTTGGGCTTCACCGCCGCGTTCACTTCCTTTGTCACATCGACGATTTCCTGGAGGACGTTGATCTCCAGGTCCGGGCACTTCAGTTCCTTGTCGCGTGTCGGGGCATAGAAGCCATCCTGAAGAAGATCCATCCCCGGCTTGCTCAACTTCTGGACGGAATCGGCCGCGACGTGATGATTGGTGACGAACAGCCCCTCGCTGGAAACGAATCCACCGCTTCCTCCGCTATTGAGTCGGATGGAACCGAGCATGGCGTTTTTGAGCCACGCATCGGTGAGTTCGTACTTGTACTTCTCCGCGAGCAACTTCTTTGGCGGATCGTTGACGAGCCACATTCCTTCGTCCGAAACCGCCGGCATCGCCAATACCCCCAAAACCAGACCCGCGACAACGAAGTGATGAAGTCGCATGCGCAGACTCCTTGCAGTAGCAGAAACAATAACCCAGAGGGACTCGTCCCTCTGGGCCAGTCTATTCCGGTTGGCGTGCGGCGAATGTAGGACAGGCTTCTAGCCTGTCTGTCTTTCGTAGGACAGGCATCTTGCCTGTCTCCTGGAATGACAGGCAAGATGCCTGTCCTACACGTTACCCGCGGTTCTTGATGACCATGATCTTGACGATGTCCATCGCCTCGTCACCGGGGATTTCGAGTTTCTTCTGTAGCTTCTCGATGAGAGCCTTCTCCTCGTCCTCCACAACTCCGTCAGCCAGCACGATGTCGCATGCATTCACGAAGGCCGTCGCTTTCAGTTCCTCTGGCAGAGCGGGGACGCACTTCTCGACCAGGAGGTCCGCGCCACCCTTCTTGAGAATTTTCAACAGGGTGTCCATCATCCGGTTAAACTTGTCGGGCGTGAAGTTCGCGAAGAGCTTCATCCGCTCGATGGCGGTCCAAAGCCCCTGTGCTTCCTCCTCCGCGATGTGTCCATCGGCTGCCGCCGCAGCCAGGAGGATGCCCGTGAACGCTTCCTGCTTGGTTACGCTCTTGTCGCTACTACCGCCACCGAACAAACTGTCAAACAGACCCATGATAAACTCCTGCGATTGTAAGCGGTGATTTCCGACCGACTGCCCCAATTTACCCGGCACACTCGGCCAGTCAAGCAACGTATCTCCAACCCCCGAAAAACGTCATGATTCGACTCACTTCTCTCGTCGTTCTCCTCCTGCCTTCACTCGCATTCGCTCAGCCGAAGGCACCAGCAGGCAGGCCACAAGTGCTCCTCATGGGAGACTCGATCCGTCTTGGCTATGCGCCTCTCGTTACGAAGAAACTCGAGGGAGTCGCGGATGTGTTCAGCTTCCCGAACAACGGAGGAGATACGAATGCAACCCTCAAGCAACTCGACTCGTGGTTCAAGGACGGGAAGACACCTCTGGCGACTCCTCCAAGCCCCAAAACTCTTCCTCCTCTCATTATCCACTTCAACTGCGGACTCCACGACCTGAAGTTTGGCAAGAAGACTCAGAAGCACCAAGTCCCCATCGATGACTACGAGAAGAACCTGCGTGAGATCGTGCGGAAACTCAAACAGCGAACGCCTCACGTCTATTTCTCCACGACAACGCCGATCATTGACGACCGCCACGCCGCGCGCAAAGCGAACTTCGACCGCTTCGACAAGGACGTGAAGGCTTACAACGAGCGCGCGATGAAGGTGATGCTCGAACTCGGCGTGCCGGTGAATGATCTCAACCGCATCGTGCAAGATGGCGACCCCGCGAAGATGCTCGGCAAGGACGGCACTCACTACACGCCCACGGGCAACGAGAGACTCGCGGCCGCGGTGACCGATTGCGTTCGTCGAAAGCTGAAACTGCTCAACCCAACCATTCTGAAAACCCCCACGAGCGGCCCGGACGCGGTGAAGGCTTATACGGATGCCGAAACCGCCAACGACAAACTCGTGCCGGATGTGTTCAAGAACATGAAGGTGCCGGAATTCGCGGTACCGGCCACAAAGGAAGAATGGGAGA
>JAKEEV010000472.1 GCA_022616395.1 Planctomycetia bacterium
AAAAATCGGCTTACACCAATGGCGGACACGTTGCTACCGCCCGACTGCTCAAACAGAATGAATGACCATGTTGGAAGCCCTGGCCCTTCGGGCTGAAAACAGAATTGCTCGGAGACCACCTAATGTTCTATCAGAGAGTCTTGCTTCTCGCTGTCTTTGTGCTGTGCGCGCTGCATTCCTCACTCCTCACTTCCACGGCGCGCGCTGAGGACAAGCCGGTGAAGACCGTGGTCACGTTCGACAGTGACGTGAAGCCGATTCTCCGCAAGCACTGTTTCACGTGCCACAACGCGGAGCGGCCACGAGGCGATCTCGATCTGTCTACGTTGGCGTCTCTGATGGCCGGAGGAGTGTCGGGCAAGGCGGTTGTCGCGAAGCAACCCGACGCCAGCCTGCTCTATACGATGCCCGCGCATCTCGAAGAGCCGAAGATGCCTCCAAACAAGCCGAAGATTCCTCAGCGCGAACTCGACACCATTCGCAAGTGGATCGAAGGCGGTCTCGTCGAAAAAGCCGGCAGCGCGGCCAAAACAGTCACTCCAGAACCCAAGACCCTCGACGGACTCGGAACCGCCGCGATTCTCTCTCGGCCAACGGCAATCACGGCGCTTGCCACAAGCCCAACCGAGCCTCTTGTCGCGGTGCCAGGGAAAAAGCAAGTGCTCGTGTACGAGTTGCCCGCGGGCAAGCTGCTTGGCGCGCTGGCGTTCCCGGAGGGCGAAGTTCATGCTCTGCGCTTTTCGCGCGATGGGAAGGTGCTCGTCGTTGGTGGAGGAGTGGGCGGAGAGTCAGGCGCGGTGGTCGGTTTTGAGGTCGGCACCTGGAAGCGGCTCTTCACCCTGGCAGATGAACTCGACTCGGTGCTGGCCGTGGACATCTCGACCGACAAGACTCGCGTCGTCTTCGGCGGGCCGGGTCGCATCGTAAAAGTCTTCTCGGTACCCGATGGGAAGCAACTCCACACCTTCCGCAAGCCAACCGACTGGGTTCTCTCCGTGGGCTTCAGTCCGGAAGGGTTGCTGGTCGCGTCGGGTGATCGCTTCGGCGGGCTGTATGTGTGGGAGACGAAGTCGGGCAAGGAGTTCCACACCCTTCGCGGGCATACCAAAGGCGTCACCGCTCTGGCGTGGCGCGCGGATTCGGAAGCGTTCTCCTCGTGCAGCGAAGACGGAACCGTTCGCGTCTGGGACATGCATACCGGTCAGCAGTTGGCGAAGTGGGAAGCCCATGACGAGGGCATACTTGACATCTCGTTCCACACTTCAGGCACAATCGCGACCGCGGGCAGAGACGGCCGGCTGAAGGTGTGGGACGCAAAGGGGAAACTCAACTCGACTCTCGGCCCGGCCTCCGACACGGTGACGAAGATCGCGTTTTCGCCAGATGCTAAGACGGTGATTTCCGGCGACTGGTCGGGCGAAGTGAAACTGTGGCCGGTTGCCGGCGGCGCGGGCGCCAAGCTCGCGCTTCCCGTGGAGAGCAAGCCGCCCGCGCTGGCGGTGGTGCCGGTCCCGACGCCGGCCGCGGTGCCCACTTCGATCCCGACAACGCCCGTGAAGCCCGCGGCCAACACCACACTCACTCTGGCGGATCTTCAGCGCAAGCGCGCGGCTCTCAAAGCCGTGGAGGACGCAGCGGAGAAGCTCAAGGAGGAAGCCGCACGCAATCCGGATAACCTCGCTCTGGCAAAAGCCTACCTGCAACTGTGCGAAGCGGCCCTCACGCTCAAGACCGAGGTGGTTCAAGCCGAAGCCGCGCTCGGAATCAACCCGGAGGGCAACAAGTGACTTCTCTCACCGCTCCCGCACGGTCGCGGCTCGTTTTCGCGCTTCTACTCACACTCGCACTCACACTCTCCGCCAAAGGCGGAGACTGGCCGGTGTGGCTCGGGCCGAAGGGCGATGGCATCGTGACCGACCCCGCGGTGCCGCTGAAGTGGAGCGCGACCGAGAACGTGGTGTGGAAAGTCCCGGTGCCGGGTATCGGGCACTCTTCGCCAGTTGTTTCCAACGGCCGAATCTTCCTCACCTCATTCGACCCGGACACGAAAGACCGGCTGTTGCTCTGCTTCGACCGCAACGCGGGGAAACTCCTCTGGAAGAAAACCGTGCTGACCGCGCCCGCGGAGAAAATGCACAAGAACAACACCCCAGCAAGTTCGACGCCCGCGACGGACGGCACGCACGTCTGGGTCACGTTCCTGGATCGCACGCAGGTCTCGGTCGCGTGTTACGACCTCGCGGGGAAGCAACAGTGGCGAAAGGCGTTCGACGGGTTCGATTCCAAACACGGCTTCTGCGGCACACCGACTCTCTACGAGAACCTGGTCATCATCAACGGCGACTCGGACGGAGACGCATTCCTTGCGGGCCTTGAAAAGAAAACCGGCGAGACAAAGTGGAAGACCGAGCGACCCAATCGCACGCGGTCCTTCAGCGTGCCTCTGTTCATCGAAGTGAACAAGAAAACGCAAATGGTTCTGGCCGGCAGCAAGTCGGTTGCGGCATTCGATCCCGGCAGCGGCAAGCAACTGTGGGTTGCGGACAGCGCCACCGCCAAGTTCGTCGCGACCGCGGCGTTCGCTGATGGCATCGTGTGCGCCACTGGCACCAGCCCCAACAAAACGCTTGTTGGAATCGACCCAACCGGCAGCGGCAATGTGACGAAGACCCACGTGAAGTGGAACGACACCAAGCTCGGCGCGTACGTTCCCTCCCCGCTGAGTGTTGGCAAGCACTTCTTCCTCGTCACCGACACGGGAATCGCAACGCTGCTGGAAGCCAAGACTGGGAAGAAGATCTGGTCGGAACGGCTCGGAAGTCGGCTGCATCACGCATCTCCGCTGTTGATTAACGGCCTGATCTATTGCCTCGCGGAGGACGGCACGATGTTCATTTTGAAGTCCGGGGACGAGTTCGAGATTGTGGCGAAGAACGCGCTGGGCGAGGAGTGCCACGCGACCCCGGCGGTTTCGGAAGGGCAGTTGTTCATTCGCTCCTCAACGAGCCTGTGGTGCATTGGTGGAAGTTCACCCGACGCGAAAAAGGAACGGTGAGAGCAGTGAGAATCGACGAGTTGCGAAACGTCGGTAGTTATTCTCGCTGCCCACACCAAGCCTTCATGCGATCCGTGTACCCTCTGTGCGTTACTCATTCTTCGTTTCGGTTTTCGTCCCTATTACCCGGAGGCCTGTGATGAAACGGTCAAGGCGAACTCCCCGGAACTGTGCGTTTACGCTGATTGAGTTACTTGTCGTCATCGCGATTATCGCGATCCTCATCGGGCTTCTGCTTCCCGCAGTCCAGAAGGTTCGCGAAGCCGCGGCCCGGATGCAGTGCCAGAACAAGCTCAAACAGATCGCGCTGGCATGTCATAACGTCGAGAGCGCGACCGGAACCTTCCCGCCGGGCCTTCCGCGCTTCAACCAGACGCTCGCTTCCAACGCTCCGCACTGGCCGCAACAAGGCCCCGGACCCGCGCAAGCCGATCCGCCGCTGTGGTGGGTAACCGGCAACCAGGCGTTCACCGCTGGGCGAGAAGCGCGCTGTTACGGAGTGCCCTGGCCGCTGCACATCCTCGCCTACATCGAGGAGACTTCGCTCGACAAGATGCTCAGCGGAGGCGCTGCGGCGAGCGGAGGGACATACAACATTGATCCGGCATTCGCGGAAGAAAGCAATCCTGGGGATAACCTCGATGGCCTCCCCTGGCGGCGGGCGGAAGTGAGCATGCAATACTACATGATCCCCAAGCTCCTCAAGTGCCCCAGCAGCCCACACAACCCGGACGTACTTCTCGGTGACTTCTCGTTGGAGAACCTGATGAAGGGCAACTACGTCGGGTGCTTTGGTGGAAACACATTTGGCGCGGCTGCGGTCTATGGTGGCGGCCCAAGTTCCGGCATCTTTACCCTCGCTCAGGTGAACAAGTGGCCGGTCGAGCAGCGATTCGGCGTCGGCAAGGGGTCGTCAATCGTCTCGGTTTCGGATGGAACGTCGAACACGGTGATGTTCAGCGAAGTGCTGCCGTTCAGCGACGCGCTGGACTCCGCGACCAGGACTGCCCCAAGTGGCCGCAACCGCGATGGCCGCGGAGTGACGATGTTGGCTGGGCCGGGCGGATGCTTCTTCCTCACCTACACTCAGCCCAATAGCGGCACACCCGACACGATGATGTACTGCGACGTCCGTATCCCGCAGAACCACCCGGACAAACTTTACTGTGTGCAGAACCGCGCCGATGGCAACCAGTGGGCCGCGGCTCGCAGCAAGCACCTCGGCGGCGTGAACGCGGCCTTCGCCGATGGGAGTGTGCGGTTCATCCGCGACAGCATCAACCTTCAGACGTGGCAGGGAATGGGCACGAAGTCCGGCGGCGAAGTCGTCGCTCTGGATTGAGGCGACTGTGCATCGATTCGTTCTCGTCAAGTCAGGGAAAGTAGAACCCCCTCACTCGCACAGCGCGTGAGGGGGTTCTACTTCCGCAAACTCCTCCCGAAGCGTGTGATACCGAATGACATTGAATCGTGATCATCCCCGAGTGGGTTGGGTGGTTATTGTGTTGTGTCAGGCGGATCAGCGCTGGTCTGAGGGGTGGCGTTCCCCTCCCCCCACCACCCCCTTGTTTTCGTCCCCCTCTCTTTCGCCTATGTTTTGTGGGGTTTGCTGCATGTTGAGTAGGGGTCATGTGGCGGTTATCGCGACCAAACGCTGAAATTCATGGGGTTTAATCAGGCCACCCCCTGGCGGTAATGCCTCACACTTGCCTGGCGCTTGTCTGGCGCTTGGTCGGGGGCTGCCGGCGCGCGGGATGTTCGGTCCGGCGTGCCGGTTGCTTCTATCCCGAAGTATGCCCGATTACTGTACAAAAGTCAAGTATTCCATCGGATTTGCGCAACCAGCCGCGGACGCAAACCAATCAATGCGATTGCGTATGACTCTTTCGCGCAGACGTTCGCCGAGTTCGTTTCCGAAGCAGTCGATCATTTCGGTAATGAAGGCAGCCCGCGTCCGCTGTCTTCGGCATTGAAGACACTCAGGCAGCCGAACTCGGAAATCATCATCTTCTTGATGAGTTTCTCCCCTTCCAGTTGATAGCGCTCTGGAGCCAGCTCCATCGCGCGGCGGGCGTGTACGCGTGCTTTCTCCGCCTGCTGTGTGTCCTGGTAGAACTGAGCCAGCAAGAAGTGAGTATCGGCTGTCGGAGCAAGTGCCAGCACTTCCTGATACGCGGACTCGGCCTGAGCGTACTGACCCCTCTTCCGCAAGCAGTACGCGATCCCGGTTGTCGCACGCAATATCCCCGCAACACGAACCTGCGAAGTTGGTCGCGACTCCCACGCGGCTTTCGCGGCACGGTAGGCAGTCAGCCCCTCGTTCCAGTCGCCACGCGTTTCGTAAATCGTGCCGCGCAGACTCTCCACATCGGGCGTCCATTGTGGATCATTGACCGGCTTGAGTACCTCAAGAGCTTCGTCTGTTCGGCCCAGCATGGCAAGCGCGCGGGCACGCGCGACACGCTCGCCGGTAGTCGGATACGCGCGCAGTGGAATGGCGACTTGCGACTCTAACTGCTCGACAATCTGCTCGATCTTTTCGGCCACTTCTGAAAGCGGTTGCCCGTGCAGTGTCCGCCGGGCATCGAGTACCAGCAGCCCGCGAACAATCATCTGCGCTTCACCGAAGCGCGACTGCTCGATGAACTCACCCAGTCGAGCGACATCATGCCGACAGCGCGCCCCAACGTACGTTGTTGGGGGTAACGCAAGAGCTGTGATTCCCAACAACCCAAGTGCCAGAGCGGGTTTCCACTCGATTCGTAGTCCAGCCGCTGGTCGTTGGACACCGATCAACACCGCCGCGACGAGCATCGCCCAGAGCGCCAGACCAAGAGAGGAGAGCGAACGCAGAACGATTCCCAGGAATGGTTCCGCCCGCAGCGCGCCTGTCAGGTCAGTGGAAAGTGGAACAACTCCCACGACAAGCCCGCCGACCGCGATGCCGACAACACCGGCCGCGGGCACTCGCGCGTAAACAACCACAGCCAGCATTCCGGCCAGGGGGAGCGCGCACAGAAGGTGAACCAGAGCCACATCGCGCCAGGCATACGGCACCGGGGCTTGCCCCGCGTTCCACGCGCCGTCGGCAACGCTACCGAGAGCCAGAGCAAGCCCCACGACCAGCACAAGCGCGGCAAATCCGCGTGCTCCAGGAGGCACGGAGGGATTCGGCGGAGTTGGGGAAGGTCGCTTCATCGCGGTTCGTTCAACACGAATGACTTCAAGATGCCCGTCTGCGCCAGATCATCCCGTCGTAGGCATAGTGCAAGAAGGCCACGACCACATTGATCGTCAGCCAGGTTTCGATGTACTGCTGATCCAACAGCCAGCCTCCGGCCCCGAGAATGATCACGAACACCGCCAGCGCGATTCCCCAGCGCGCTGCGAGCAATCCCAGAAAGCCCATCTGGTTTGCCGAGCCTGAGTGACGCTGGCGCACCGACCAACTCACAAGCGCGAGATATTCAACCGCGTGGAACAGTGCCGATGCGGTCGCCAGACAAAGCACCAACGTCAGCCAGCGCTCGTGAACCGCCCCCAACAAGGCTGTGTAGAGAACACACACGCTCACGAGGTATGCCGTTCGGCCGCGCGAACTTGTGCCGGAACGGGTGAGATCGCGGAGAACCAGCCACACCGGAACCAGAACCGCGAACCAGTCTCCGATTCGCAGCCAGCGCTCGACTTCTGCTTCTGACCAGGTTGCGCTTGCCACGCGCAGAATCACGTAGAGCAGAAAGAGCCTCATGGTCCACTTTTCCAGCACAACTCCGCGTGTGCGGGTCGGTTCGGCCATGCGGTCATAGATGCGGTAGATTCCGTGATGCTGGGCGGCGAAGTGCCACGCGTTCCAGATGTAATCGACTGCCAGCAGACAAGTCAGCGTGCCGGTTGCTAGGCGAACGCCCAGACACGCGGCCACCACAACGCCCGCGACAGCCACGAACGCGACCCGGCGCTGGCGGAACCGGTCGCGGTCGCCGAAGACCAATAGCAGCGTGATCCAGCGGTGCGGAGTCGTGATGTAGTAAACTTGCCAGAACTGTAACCCGGATCGACCTTCAAAACTCTCGCCGAGTTGAACGAGAATGAGTAGCGGCCAGGCGAGGTTGGCGATGAAGAACAGATCGACCCACGGCGCAACAAGCCAGGTGCGGCTTGGTCCAGTTGGCCCGCCGGGTGAAGAGGGATCGCTTCGTTCAGCGCTTGCGGACACGATGCGTGACGGTCCAATGCAAATGGCAACCGCTCCCTTGCAGTCGCGGCTCGTAACGAGGCACGGTGAGGTGTGTTTTACGAGCCGCGACCGCGAGGAGCGGACTGACTCGTGCTAATCTGGTCGGGTCAACAACGGATGCCGGTTCAGACCGGCGAAGGTGTCGCGGAGCGGGTTGTTCTTCATCGCGCCTTGAACCGGCGGAGGACCGGCGTTGCGTTTCAAGTCGAAGTCCAGGACGTTGGCCTTCGCTTCCACCTTCGCGGTTAACGGCGACTGATAGGTGTCGCTGTAGATGGCGGGTATGCGGTCGGCCAGTGGCAGCGAGGGCGGCGACTTGCTTGGAACTCCCTTCCCATCGTCGCCGGTATTCTCCGGTTCCTGCTCGGTTACCTGAGTGATGACCACGCGGAATTCGCCAGTCATCGATCCGTCGCCCGGCTTGTTGGTCATCAGTTCGTAAGTGCCGTCTTCCTTGATCTCGCCACCGGCGGTCTTCCCTACTTGCTTGCCGGTCGGCACGAAGGAGATTGACCCGCCTCCCTTCATCGGCTTGCCCTCGAAGGTGATTGTCCCCTTCACCGGGTACACCGTGCTCCCTCCGCAGCCAACCAAGGCGCAGAATGCGATCAACGCAACGCTCAACCGCGCGATATTTCTGATCCGCGTCATTCTCTTTTGCCTCTCGAAGGTGATGGGGGAGAAAAGCACTTCCCCGCTGATAGTTCAGCGGGGAAGCGAGTGAGTGTTGTCAGTCGTTGGAGACAATTTCTCCCCCACCGCGGCTCCCCATGCCTTGCCAGACAATGAGCGGAATGCTGTCCTTCATGAATCGCACGCTCCCGTCACCGAAGGAGGCGTTCACGCCACCGAGGTGATAGCTGCGTGCCGCCGCGAAGTTATCCCGGTACGGGCTGCCGCCCTGGACACAGGGCATTCCCTCCGCGGGGAAGTTCCGACACCCCCAAACTCGGTCGGGTGTTGCCGAGTTCGGACCGGTCTGTGTGGTGAAGACGTTGCCGCCCATTGTCGCGTAGGTCCACACGCCACGAGAGTCCTGGAAAGAAGGACCGGTCGCGCTGGGCTGACGATACTTCAGTTCGCTCAGGCACACCGTGTTCGAGGTGCCGTCCGAGATGTCGGTGATCTTCACCTTGGAGTTGTTCCCAAAGATGCCACCAAGGGCCGCGTTGTTCGCGTACACCGAGCCGTACCCCTGCTTGCCATAACAAGCCGCGTAGTTGCCGCGCGCCAGGTGTTCCATCCTCGTACCGTTGGCCAACTTCTCGTCGTTAAAGGGATGGGACGGGCAGTCCATCGCGGCGAGGTGCTTGTCGCCGATCTGAGTCGAGGCGTAGTACGAATTCCCGAACCAGTCTGTCACGTCCGGCCGTTCTCGCTGAATCCTCTCGAAGTTGGCGTACAGGGCCGACTGTTCGATGTTCGGCAGGATAAAGCAGATCCACGGGCCGCCGATGCCAATGTGGTTGAATGGCGTCGTCCCGGTATACGGCAGAAACCCGCCGGAGCCGTTGCGCCCGTTCGGATCGTCGCCGGCGGCGATGGTTCCGTTCCCCGGATTGAGGTTGACCACACCCGGCGGGAACATCCCATGAGCCGACTCGTAAGTGTGTAACCCCAGAGTGAGCTGCTTGAGCTTGTTCTGGCACTGCATGCGTGCAGCGGCTTCGCGAACCTTCTGGACGGCGGGGAGTAACAGACCGATCAGGATTGCGATAATCGCGATGACGACCAGAAGTTCGATCAGCGTGAAGCCACATCGTGCGGTTGAGGGGTTCCGCATCTGTGTAGCCCTTTGGTGTGAGCAGGATAACAAAAGGGTTTCCATCGCGGCTCACTCGCAAGGGAAACCCAGGATATTTATCCTACTGAGCACGTCATTCCGGACACCCGAATCTCGTGAAAAGTCAGTGAAACTTGCCTCCGGGCCAGGGGTTTTCAATACCACCGATGCGAGCACTCGTCTTGCGTGTGTCCTTCCGCGCGATGTGCCAGTTTGTAGGCGACAGGGCCGGCAACACGTCCTCGACCCGGAGCATCACCGGCGACAGATTTCGACAAGCCGTGTTGATATTCGGAACCGGTCCTGCAAGAAAGAGAGTCGAGGGAACTCGTAGTTGCGGAGACCGAGCGGTGCCAAGCATCCTCCTGATCGATGACGATACGGACCTGAACGAATTCCCTCGCATGGAACTGGAATCCACCGGGTTCGCGGTTGAATGCTTGGAGCGGGCCGAGCACGGGCCGGAGCGTCTGGCCCAAAAACCCTTCGACCTCGTTCTGCTCGATAACAAGATGCCAGGGATGACAGGGATCGAGTTCCTTCAGGCTCTTCGTAGCCGAAAGATCGAAGTGCCCGTCATCATGATGACCAACGCCGGCACCGCCGACACTGCTATCCAGGCAATGAACCTCGGTGCGTTCGATTACATCATCAAGGCGGACACCAACCAGCAAATCGCACGCGAACTTGAACCGCTCATGCGGGCCGCGCTGGACATCACCCGGCCCGTCAAAGAGGTTCAAGTTGCTCCGGCACCCCGAACACCCACCGGGCCAACTCTTGTGGTCGGCAAGTGCCGAACAATGGTGAACTTGTGCAAGGAGATCGGTCTGTTCGCTCGCAGTCAGGATGCGGTGTTGATCCTGGGCGAAACCGGAACGGGCAAGGAACTCGTCGCTCGCGCGATCCACACCAACAGCCCGCGCAAAGGCAAGCCGTTCGTCGCCCTCAACTGCACCGCGCTCAACGAAAGCCTTCTGGAAAGCGAACTGTTCGGCCACGAGGCCGGCGCATTCACCGGAGCAGACAAACTTCGCAAAGGAAAGATCGAATACGCCTCTGGAGGCACGCTGTTCCTCGACGAAATCGGCGACATGCCTCTGCACTTGCAGGCGAAGTTGCTGCGCGTGCTCGAATACCAGGAAGTGGAGCGAGTCGGGAGCAACGAGCCGATCAAGGTGGACGTTCGGTTGCTCTCGGCCACTCACCGCGACGTTGAAGCCGCCATCCAGGAAGGAAAGTTCCGCCGCGACCTCTTCCACCGACTCAACAGAGTCACGCTGCGCTTACCGCCTCTTCGAGAGCGACTTGAGGATCTGCCGGAACTGGTTGAGTATTTCCTCACGCGAGCCGCGGAAGCTACCAGTCGCTCGCGGCCAGCAGTGGCAGAGTCTACACTGGAACGACTCCGGGCGCGCCAGTGGCCGGGCAACGTGCGGGAACTTCAGAACGTGATTTTCCGCGCCTTTGGAGTTTGTCGCGGGCCTCAGTTGCTTCCCACACATCTCGACTTCTCGACGGAGAACGTTGAGAAGTCTTCTCAGTCCACAGCGAATGAAGCACTCGCCAATCTGCATCGGCTCATCGTGTGGGCGTGGGACGCGGAGAAGCCGAAGAACCCGGATGGCACCGAACCCACCCTCTGGGAGTTTCTGCACAACCGACTTGAAGAAGAATTGCTGAAGTTCGCGCTTGCTCGATGCGACTGGAACCAAACGAAGGTGGCCGATCAGATCGGGATGGCGCGCACCACCGTCATCAAGCGGATGCAAGCCTACAATCTGAAGCCTCCCGGTTCAAAGTAAGGCCACCTCGCGCGCTTGCGCCGCGAACAGCGCTGTCCGCGGCGCGAACAATCCCCTGTTCCCGACGCATGCAGTTGAGGGCAGTCACCTCGCATCCACTTTTTTCGTTCGTTCTGAAACGCCGAGATTTCAAGGCTTTTCGAGGACTTTTCCACAATCACTTCGGGACATTTTGCGGATTGGCACCGCGCGTGCATTGGGGATGAGCAGTAACAGGCAATCTAACAACCCAAGCACGCGAGGAAGCCATGACCACGACCACCCAAACCACGAACCGCATTACCGACAGCACCGACCGGACCGCCGCACTGGTCGCGACCCGAACCGCTGGCTCGGCTCGCCAACTGAAGTCCGCGTCCGCTCGTGTTGGAAGCGCGGCCAAGCGGTTGCTCAACGCCCTGATGCGTTCGCTGGCGACTCCTCACGTCTGAGCGCTCCACGCCCGACGAACTTCGTCGGGTTGCTTCACACCGAATAATCAATCCGCCAACCTCTCCGCGGCGCGAACGCCGCTGGCACAAGCGTGACGTTGGCAACTTCAGGACTGAGAGCCGAGCCGGTCTCGTCCCCGGCAGGAGGTTCCCATGCTCGCGCCAGGCGATATGTTGCTTCAGCCAGTTCCAATGGAACTGCGCGAGACCACACAAGTGGCCCCGCAACGGACCACCGTCGACACAGCGAAACCAACACAACCCGCACAGCCCGCGCCGGAGAAATCTGAAGCCCGGAGCTTCCTGCTGATTCTCCTCCGCGCACTGGGAGCGATTCACACTTAATTCGGCCGCACTGGCCGCGAGATGCACTATGACCAACACGACCAACGGGAACACACACCTCCCGATCAGACCACAGACCCGGAGCAGTTCCATGCCCAGCGCCAATCGCGGCGAACCAATCGAGATTCTCTTGGTTGAAGACAGCCCGGATGACGCGGACTTGACCAAGGATGCTCTGCGCGATGGGAAAGTACGCAACCGAATTTCTCACGTCGAGAACGGGGTCGAGGCGATGTCGTTCCTCCGACGCGAGGGAGCCTACACCGATGCTCCACGCCCGGATTTGATCCTGCTCGACCTGAACATGCCGCGAAAAAACGGCCGCGAGGTGCTCTCAGAGGTCAAACAGGATCCCGAACTCAGACGAATCCCGGTTGTCATCATGACCAGTTCCGATGACGAGGAGGATGTTCTGCGCGCCTACGACCAGCATGTGAACTGCTACGTCACCAAGCCGGTAGACCTGGATCAGTTCGTCAAAGTGGTGCAGTCCATCGAGAGCTTCTGGTTCACCATTGTGCGGCTCCCGGCGGCGTAGCAACTTCGACTTTCTCAGTTCCTTTCCCTGTCTCCCGGAGGAAATGCCATGTTCTCGCCCGCGATTCGACTCTCCGCGCTCGGCGTGGTTTTGGGGTTGCTCGCAACGGTCTCTGCTGGGAAGGACGACAAGCCGGTGGAACTGAAGGTTGGCGATCTGGCCCCGGCGTTCGATGCGCGCACCGATAGCGACAAGACATGGGGTTCGGGGGATCATTACGGCAAGAAGTGGGTGGTGATTTACTTTTACCCGGGCGACTTCACACCCGGTTGCACCGCTCAGGCGAAGGCGTTCAAGGACGAGATGAACAAGCTCGTCGATCTGGGCGTCGAGGTGGTTGGCGTCAGCGGCGATTCGGTCAAGACGCACGAACTGTTCAAGAAGGCCCAGAAGCTCAACTTCACTCTGCTGGCGGATGAGGAAGGAATTATCGCCAAGAAGTTCGGTGTTCCAGTCGGGTCGGGTGGAACCGTGAAGGCGAAGGACGCGGACGGCAACGCCATCGAGATCAAACGCGCTCTGACCGCGGCCCGCTGGACATTTATCGTCGATAAAGACGGGAAGATCGCTTACAAGAACATCAAGGTTACTCCCGCCGCGGACGCGAAACAGATCAGGGAGTTCATCACAGCCGAGAAGAAATAAGCACTCCTCAAAGCAAATTCAAAATTTGAAGCACGAAATCCGAAATGAAGACAAGTCACCGGTTGTCTTCATTTCGGATTTCGTGCTTCAAATTTCGTGCTGATTTCATGAAGCGGCTGGCATCGTGAAGAAGATGGTTGCGCCGTGGCCGGGGCCGGCGGAAGCCGCCCAGATTCGCCCGCCGTGACGCTGAACGATCTTCTCGCACGTTGCCAGTCCGATCCCGTGACCGGGATACTTTGACGCGCTGTGCAGCCTTTCCCCAAGACCAAAGATGCGCTTCAGGTATTCCGGCTCGATCCCGATTCCGTTATCAACGACCTCGATGAGCCACTCGTCCCCTTGCTGGCGCGCGGAAACGCGAATCCTGGGCGGCTGCTCGCTGCGGAACTTCAGCGCGTTGCCGATCAGGTTCTGGAACAACTGCGCGAGTTGCGTCGGATCAGCGAGCACGACCGGTAACTCACCGCAGTCCACGCGTGCTCCGCATTCCTCGATTGCCGCCTGAAGCATCGCCTGTGCTGAGTTGACGGCCTCCGTGCAGGAAATCGGAACGGGTTCCTTGCCTGCGCACGCGAGAGTACGCGAGCAGGTCGTCGATGAGTGTTCGCATCCGATCCGCGGCGTTCACGGCCCGTGTGATGTAGTCGATCCCTTGCTCGTCGAGTTGTCCCCGGTACCGCTCGTCGAGTTTCTGGATGTAACTCTTCATCGTCCGAAGCGGCTGGCGCAGGTCGTGCGCGACAACGTATCCGAACTGACCCAGAGCCTCATTCGACCGCGTCAGTTCCCGCGCCCGGAATTCGGCCTCCGCGGTTCGCTCGGCCACACGCTCTTCCAGAGTCGCGTTGAGCGCCATCAACTCTTCCTCGGCTTGCTTAATGCCGGTGATGTCGAACGCGACTCCTTGAAGGAACAGCGGTCGCCCGGCCTTGTCGCGTGCAACTTGAGCTTCTCCGTGAACCCACACCACCTGCCCGTTGCGAGCGATGAACCGATATACGGATCGGAACGGCTCGCCGGTCGCGACTGTGCGCGCGAACTCGTCGTGCCAGCGGCTTTGATCGTCCGGATGAAGTTGCGTGAACCACAAAATCGGGTTGTCGAGCCATTCTCGTTGGGTGAAGCCAAGTAGCTTCTCGATCTGCGGGCTGACGTAAAGTTCATTGGCCGATTCATCCATCGCTGCCATGAAGGTGACGGCCGGGATGCCTTCGACAAGGCTCCGGTATCGTGCTTCCATCTTCTGCAACTGAGCCTGGGCCGTCCGGCGTTCGGTCACATCTCGGATGCTCGCGACCACCAGCAAGCCCGCGTCGGTCGCCAGCGGGCTGAGGCTGATCTCGACCGGAACCTCGTGGCCGTCCTTCCGGCGGCCGGAAAGTTCCAGCCCCTTGCCCATCGGACGAACGTGCGGGTCCGCAACGTACGCGCCTCGCTGCCCGACATGCTGTTCGCGGAAACGTTCGGGAACGAGCAACTCGACTGCTTGACCAAGCAATTCGTCCTTCTTGTATCCAAAAAGTCGCTCGGTTTGCGTGTTGACCAACACAATCCGCCCGTGTGCATCCGCGACGACGAGTGCATCCGGCACGGCCGCGATCAGTGCATGAAGCGCCTCGGCGGAAAGGTTTGGGAGTGGACCGGTCGGTTCGGGAAGTTTGCCGGGCACGGAAGCAGGTGGCCTAGCGTGTTCACGCGACTCTGGACGCGCGGGAGGAACATCCAACTCCAGTTGTGGCCCGGCCAGTCGCCGGAGGATGGCTTCCGCCTCGCGGTAGGGGAGATCGGCAGGCGAGTTAGGAGTGATCGAGGGATCAGCCACATCGCCCTCCCGTCAAATAGCCGCGCGTTGTGGTCGCGCAACTTGATCGCGGATCCAGTCGTACCAGTCGGCAAGCCCGTCTCCGTGAAGCGCTGAAATCGGAATCACACGCAGCTCGGAATTCACAGCGCGGACGCCATCCAGGAATCGATCCAAGTTGAACGGCACATGCGCAAGCAGATCCATCTTGTTCAAGAGCACGATTTCGCCAGCGCGGAACATATGCGGATACTTCAGTGGCTTGTCGTCTCCTTCCGGGACCGAACACACAACCACCTTCGCGCGCTCGCCAAGATCGAACAGCGCTGGACACACGAGGTTGCCAACATTCTCGACGAAGACCACCGACCCACTCACCGGCGCAAGTTCACTCAGTGCGCGGGCAACCATTGACGCATCAAGATGGCACGCGACACCGGTATTAATCTGAATCGCCCGGCAGCCCGCGGCTCGAATGCGCTGAGCGTCTCGGTCGGTCTCCTGATCGCCTTCGATGACCGATACGGGAAACTCGGCGGCAAGGTCGCGGACGGTGCGTTCCAGTAGCGTTGTCTTCCCGGCACCAGGCGAACTCACGAGATTGAGCGCCAGAACGCTTCGACCAGCGAGCCAGCCGCGATTGTACTCCGCGAGTCGGTCGTTCTTGTCCAGTACATCGCGCTCAACGCGCACACGCGTGGTCTGACCTTCAGCGTCGTGCGTGTGGGGGTGACCGTTACCGTGATGGTGGCTGTGACTGTGTTCGTCGGCATTGGGCTTGCACATGGTCAGATGATCTCCAGTTCTCGAACTCGCAGTTCATCACCCGCGAGCCATTCCAGATCGGTGCATCCGCAACTGCACTCCCCGAATGGCTTCTCTAACGGAACCTCATTGTTGCACGCGCGGCACCGGGCGCGGCCGGGCGTTTCCACAATCTCCAGCTTCGCGCCTTCCACCGCGGTCCCTTCCGCACACAGCTCGAAGCAGAACCGTACTGCGTCAGGGAACACGCCAGAGAGCTTGCCGATTTCCAGCACCACACGCGCGATGCGCTGACCCTTTGCATGTTCCTCCGCAATGGCAACGACTTCTTGCGTGATTCCCAGTTCATGCACGGCGCAGCTCCGCGACGAGCGATTCGACCAGCGTAATGGCCTCCGCGATTGCCGCTTGCACTGGCTCGCTCAATCCCATTACACCCTCGTCTTCCGGGCCGAGTTCCGCTGGCTCACAACCCACCAAATACAGCCGCGGAAATGTTCCTCCGAGCGACTTCAGCAGATAGAACGCATTCGGCAAATCGACTCCGTGAGTCTGCATTGTTGCTGGTGGAATCTTCCACTCTTCCGGAGTGAGTTCGAGCACGTGGAGTGTGCCAGGCTCAGTGTCGCGGTTGATCGCGTCTATCAGAATCAGCCCACGGTAGTCTTCGAGCAGCGCATAAGCCAGATCGTGGCCACGGATGCCAAAGTCCCGAACTGTGACACCAACCGGCAACGCGCGGTCAGCGATTCGGCGGACGACCTCCACTCCGAAGGCATCATCACCCCGAAAGATGTTCCCAACGCCAGCGATCAGAATGCGCGGAGTCATGCGACATCTCCGGCAAGCGGTTCAACTTCATCTGCCCGGAAGAAAAAGCGGTGCCCGATCTGTCTCGCTTCGCCAAGATCGCGGCCAGGATCATCATCGACCGTCACCGCGAAGTATCGAACCCCCTCGAAGTCTTCTTCGATTGAAACGATTGCCGCAGTCTTGCCCGCGAGCAAGACATCGAACGCATCAGCGCGCCCACGAGGGTGAAGGCGAACCCGGTCGCCCGGTTGCAAGCTCTCGGAGCGGATTGCACCGTGCATCCGGGCGAGCGTTGAGGGCGGTAGAGCTTCGACACGTTCGAGGATCGCTCGCGTGCGCGGATCGGCTGCCAGCTCGCGTTTCTCATCGTCCGTCAGCGTCAGCACGCGAAGCGCGAGCATCTCGTCTATCTCCGTCCCGTCAAAGAAGTCTCCGGCGCTTTCGGGCGCGATGCGCGGATAGTCCGGCAGAATGATCGGCGACGCAAGCATCGTGTCGCGCGAACCGGGTTCGCCCACAAGCACCGGCCATACTCCTTCGTTGCGGCACTCTTCCGCCAGCGCACGCAGTTCCGCAGGCGGATCGGTCAGCGAGACGAACTCGCCGCCGCGAACGCGCAGCGCGACGTGAGCGGACGCGAGCGTGTGCAACGCGAGTTCATCGCGATCAGTCGAGCCAGCCAGACTCAGATTCCGCACGCACACAGTCGTGCGGAAGACGCGCTCCGCGACGTGTGTTGCCGCGAGTTCGACCACGCCGGCGATTGCGCGCTGAATGCATGCGTCTGGTTGCATCGCCGGGAATGCGAAGGGTTCGTCTCGCTTCGGTTCGGCGAGCGCGAACTCCTGGATCGCGACTTCGCGCTCCGTTGCTTCTTGCCACGTCTGAGTGGTTTCATCGGTTCGCATCAGCGGGTGAAGGAATCGCGCCCGGACGAAGAGCCGAGTTGACTCGTCTCCGACAACCAGGCACTCGGCTTGAAGGACCGATGGTTCGCCAGAGTCGCACGGCACAAGCCCGCCGATTGTCCAGCGGTGCTGGTTCTTGAGCGCGCTTGCGCGGTACGGATACAGACTGTACCCCTCATAGAGCAGTGCGCGCGCGATGGGTTCAACGGCTGCGGGATTCATGTGTCACTCCGTTGCGCGGGGAATGACTGGTAACGACAATCGACCGTCTGGAGCGCGATCCCAGGCTTCCTCGAACTCCAAACTCTCCACATCAGGCACCGCGTCGATCACCAACTCGCCCGCCAGCGCGCGAAGTCGCTCTCCCGCGGCGGAGTTGCCGCGTAATCGCACGCGCACGACTACCTCACTCGCACTCACTAGCTCGACATCTCCTCCGAGCGAATGAAAGTGCGGTCGAGCCTGTTCCAGCGCACGACTTACCCGCTCTTCAGCAAACAGCGGATGAAGACCATGCAGGAGCAACAACCCGCTGAGGCAGACATCATCCACGATTCGCGACGCGGCTTCACAGCCAGCCAGTTCGAGCACGCGTCTCAACCCAGAGGCGTGAATGTCCAGGATCACGCGAACGAGCTGCCGGGCGGCTTCGCGTGCCGCAGTGTCTGGCAGTTCCTCCAGAGAGCGCACCAGTTCTGCCACGCGCGAGAACTTGTTGCGAAACTCCGCACTCTCCGCGCTCACGAGGCACCTCCGCTGACTGGCCCTTGCACGCCATACATCGGAGCGTGCCTCACCTGAATCTCCTTCCCATCGCCAAGATACATGTGAACTCCGCACGGCAGGCACGGGTCGAAGCTGCGCACCGTTCGCATGATGTCGATGCCCTTGAAGTTCTCCGGGCCGTTCTCCTCGAAGATCGGCGAATTCGCGACCGCGTCTTCATACGGGCCGGGTGTGCCGAACGAGTCGCGTGGG